>NZ_FR886618.1:14443-115231 GCF_000436575.1 Clostridium sp. CAG:265 | reverse complement strand
AGATTTTAAAATAAAAATAGTGTAAAAAACTTTACACTAACAAAATTAAAAGGGGGAAGTGTTAATGAAATATGAAAAAGTAGTTAATAAAGAAAATATAAAAAAACAAACCTTTATGTTTGTTTTTATAGTAGCTTTTATTATGAGCTTTAAAAGTATTTTTGGTGACCAAAATACTTTAATAGGAGTAAGCACCATTACAGCTATGTTGATGTTTATAAATGTAGATTTAACTATGTCACCTATGGAGAATTTAATGAAACTTATACTTTTAAATGTAATAACTGGCGTTGGAGCATATATTTCATTATTAAATCCATGGATAGGTATTCCTATAAATTTTATAATAATATTTATAATCAGTTATAAGTTATATTTTAATTTAAAGGAATCGTTATATCTTCCATTCACGTTGCAATATGCTTTTATTTTATCAATACCTGTAACATTAAAGGAAATGCCAATTAGATTGGCTTCATTATTAGTTGCACCTATAGCAATAATGAGTTTTCAAATGCTTTTTAATAGACAAAAAATCTTTAAAAAGGGTAATAGAATTATTGAAAATATTTGTAGTAAAATAATAGAAAAAATAGATATTATATTAGATGAAGATAATGTTGAAAAAAATAATTCTTATATAGATAAAGATATTAGAAAGTATATAGATGAATTTAGAGCTATTGTTTATGATAATAGAAAAGAAAATTTTTATATAACAGAAGAAGCAAGAATTAAGATAAATATTTTATCAACGCTTGAAAAGATATCTATAAATTTAAATAAAGATTATAATGTTGAAGAACTTAAAAGTATATTAATGGGTTTAAGACAATGTATGAAAAGGCTTAATGTAGTACTAGGTGAAGATAATAATATAAAAGAATTAGAAGATTATATAGATAGTGTTATTGATAATCATAAAGATATACAAGCTAGTAGAATACATGCTATACAAATTTTAAATTCTTTAGAAATACTAAAGGTTGCTCTTACAGAATTGAGAGTGTTAGGTAAAGAAAATTATAATAATATTAAATTTACAGAAACTGATTATCCTACTCAATTGCAATCAATAAATAAGAAGAGATTTATTATGAATTCAGTAAAACTTTCTTTTGCAATAAGATCAGCTATTGGAATTTCTTTAGCAGCTTTTGTTAGTGATTACTTTAATTTATCAGAAGGAAGATGGATTATATTTACTATGGTTTCATTGGTAGTTCCTATATATGAGGCTTCCATAAAGAAGGCTAAGGATAGATTTATAGCTACCATAATAGGAGCAGTTATAATAGTGATACTGTTTAGTATTTTTAAAAGTGTTGGTATAAGAAGTATGATTCTTATTGGTGCTGGTTATGTAAATTCATATTTAAAAGAATATAAGCATAAGACCATATGTACTACAGTGTCGGCTATAGGTTCTGCAGCTTTATTAGGAAATACTACTGTTTTAACTTTAAGAAGAATAATATTTGTTGCCATTGGTGTTGTATTAGCAATAATTATAAATAGATTTATCTTACCAAGAAAAATTGAAGACTATACCAGAGAGTTAGAAGGTATGTATTTAGAGGCAGTAAAAGCAATGCTTAAGAAGGTATATTTATCACCAACAGAAAACAATATGCATGGTATGAATAATTTATTTATTATTACATCATTAATTGAAAGTAGATTGGAGAATAATAAAGAGTTTCTTAATAAGAGAGCAATAAAGTCTATCAGTCAAAACAGGCTTTTAATATTAAATATTCATGAATTATATATTTTATTTAGTAATGATAAATTTAAAAATATAGATTCAAAATATATAGTGGAAGATATGAAGATGATTACTTCATTTACAGATCAAAATATCAAGGAGCTATTAGACAAAATAGAAGACCATATTAAGAAATCAGACAACATCTACAATAAGATGATGCTTGAAAATATAAGAGAAGTTTATAAAGAAATATACAAAATAAACAAATACGTTTCATAATTATGAATTAATTATGAAATCATTACAGAGTTTATTTATTGTCAGTATTAAAACTATGTAACATAAAGAAAGCCTCCTTCATATATTATAGGGAAAAGATAATATATGAAGGGGGATTTTTAATGAAGAGATAATAGCCTCTATTTTGTATAAATTATTAGATGGACAAGATATAGTATCTGAAATGGCTAAGATAGCAATTATTGCACCAGAGGCAGTAATAAGTGGATTATATTTATTTGAAATAGCAGCTTTATAAATAAGAAAAAAGTAGAGGAATCCAAAACAATAATTTTGGATTCCTTTTACTATTTTATGAATATAGATGCAATTATATTTATAATGTCCTTTATAGTTTCATAGTTTGAAAGAAAGTTATCCTTAGCAACAATAGCCTCAGCAGTTGCTTCTGTAGCTACATCTGTAATTCCCTTTACATTATCAGTTATATCAATTGCATTTTTAGAAATAGTAGGAAGATTACTACAAGCCTTAGTTATATTATTTTTATTGCTATCAATTAATGAGTTTATATTATTAACAAGCTTTAAAACTTTTAATATAAGTATAATAAATAATATAAGTGCAGCTATTCCTAATGAACCTAAGATGACATTTAATAATAGCGATAAGCTTATGTACATATTAATCTCCTATTAAACTTCTTCAGTTAATTCTTCTTCTGTTATTTCTTCATCAACTTCTGTATCAGCTAAAGCTAATTCTTCAACTACATCACAAGCTTCTTGCTTTTGACCTTTTTTAGAAGCTAAGTATTCAGAAATTTTTTCTTTAGCAGTAGAAACATCTTTTTTACCTTCACTAACTTTTTTGCTTATAGCAGCTTTAGTTGCTTTAGTTTTTTCAACTAACTTATCTTTAGTTTCAGAAGATTTATTAGCAATATTTTCTCTAGTTTCTTTTCCAGACTTAGGTGCAAATAACACTCCTGCAGTAGCACCAGCAGTAACTCCTAGAGCAGCAGTTAAAGCAGCTGTTTTTACAATTTTAGCTTTTTGTTTTTTCTTCTTTTTATTTATTAAATCATAGATACTCATAATTTCCCTCCAATAGTTTATTTTTATTAATTATACTGGGCGGTATAAAGAATAACAAGTTAAAAAAAGTAATTTTTTCATAAAAAAGTAATAAAAGGTGGTGGCGTATAAAAATAAATTTTCTTTATAGTAAAATAATTAAAATTTTACTGATGATTAATTCTAAAAATACAATAAAAAAAAACTAAAAATACTTAAAATGTATAGAAAATTACTATGATATCTTAAAATATATAAATGAAAATAATTATCATTTAAAAGGGAGAAAATTATGACAAGAATAGAAAGAGAAAAACAAACCATAAAGCTTATGGTAGAAATATATTGTAAAAAGAAACATGGCACTAAAGGTGAACTTTGTGCGGAATGTCGGGAGTTCTTAGAATATGCTCATAAGAGATTAAGTTTTTGCAAATTTGGAGAAGAAAAATCAACCTGTTCAAGATGTCCAATTCACTGTTACAAGAAGGATATGAAAGAAAAAGCAAAAGAGGTAATGAAATTTTCAGGACCAAGAATGTTATTATACAAACCTTCAGAAGTAGTAAGACATGCATTAAATAAATAAGGAGATTTGAGATATGAGTAAGGTTAAAAAAGGTATTTATATATGCATTGGTTTGGTAGCGTTTGCTTTAGGTGCAATAGGTGTAATTTTACCAATTCTACCAACAACGCCATTTCTATTATTAGCATCATTTTGTTTTGCTAAGGGATCAGAAAGATTTAATACTTGGTTTATAAACACTAAAGTATATAAAAAGCACTTAGAATCATTTGTTAAGGAAAGAGCAATGACATTAAAGCAAAAGGTGATTTTATTAGCATTTGCAGATACCATGATAGCAATTCCACTAATAACTGTAGATGTATTGCCTATGAGAATAACCTTAATAGCATTAATATTATTTAAGCTATACTATTTTATATTTAAAATCAAAACTATCACACCAGAAGAGAAGGCTGCTAGAGATGCTGCAAGAGCAACAGCTACTAGTTAAATATAGCTAAGGAGGAAATAAAAAATGGAAAGAATATCATCATCATTATTTTGCTTATCATTATTAGTTTATTATATACCAAAATTATTTAAGGTTAAGAAAAAAGTTTATGTTAAAGCTCATATGTTTTTAGGTGCAATATCAGTTCTTGCAATGATAGCAGCAGTAGTCTTAAAATTTGGACAGGCTGATTTTATTAAGTACATTGGATTTGCCAGCATAATGATAGCAATAGGTATAACAGGAACTATTATGAAGAAAAATTATAAACTGTACAGAGTACTTCATATAGTATTTACTATTTCATTTTTTGTATATCTTCCTTTAGCAATTAAATTCATGTAATAAATTAATTTAAAAAAGAAATAGATATTATAAAAAGACTGCAAGTTATGAAATTTGCAGTCTTTTTATAATATTTGAAAAAATACAAATACTAAAGTCATGAAAAATTAAGGAAGGAGATTTTTTTATGGCTTATAGAAAAGAAATAGAACAGGTTTTTAAGGAGTTGGACACTAGCAAGAATGGACTTAGTAGCAGTGATGCAGCTTCAAGGCTAAAGGCTGATGGATATAATGAACTTACTGAAGGTAAAAAGACACCTTTGTGGAAGATGTTTTTTGAAAATTTGGCAGATCCACTAGTGATAATTCTTATAGTGGCAGCAGTGGTACAAATCTTTTTAGGTGAATTAGTAGAATCAATAATAATATTGATTGTTGTTATTTTAAATGCAATTTTAGGAGTAACTCAATCTAGAAAAGCAGAAAGCTCATTGGATAGTTTAAAGAAGTTATCAGCTCCTAATGCTAAGGTCATAAGAGATGGTAAAAAGGTTACTATTCAGGTAAGAGAACTTGTGGCAGGAGATATAGTTCTTTTAGAAGCTGGTGATTATGTACCAGCAGATGGTAGGCTTATTGAAGCTGAGAGTCTTAAGGTTGTGGAAGGAATGCTTACAGGTGAATCAGAACCAGTGCTTAAGCATACAGAGAGAATTGAAGATGAAGTTGTTGTAGGAGATAGAAGAAATTCAGTTTTTAGTGGTGCAACTGTAGTTTATGGTAGAGGAATAATGGCAGTGACAGCCACAGGGATGAATACGGAAGTTGGTAAGGTTGCAACACTTCTTGAAAGTGCAGGTACTAAGCAAACGCCTTTACAGGTTAAATTAGATAGTTTCGGTAAAAAGCTAGGGCTTATTATAATGATAATTGCTGCTATTATTTTTGGTGTAGAGGTTTTTAGAGGGTATAGAGCTGGTGGAAACTTAAAAGACTTAATATTTAGTTCATTTATGTTTGCAATTGCAGTGGCAGTGGCAGCTATTCCAGAGGCTTTATCATCAATAGTAACCATAGTTCTTTCTGTAGGAACAAAGGAAATGGCACAAAAGCAAGCTATCATAAGAAAGCTTCCAGCTGTGGAAACTTTAGGTTCTACAAGTATTATATGTACTGATAAGACAGGAACCCTTACACAAAATAAAATGACGGTGGTAGATTTCTTTATGTATGGCGTAAAGAAGGAGCAGATAGATAAAGATACAACTTTAGAAAGCCAAGATGGAGCAATGAATTTAAGTTCAACATTATGTAATGATTCAGAAATTGCTGAAGGTGGAGTAGAAATAGGAGATCCAACAGAAGTAGCTTTTTTAAGATATGCAGAAAAACGAGGTCTTGATTATAAGGAAATAAGAGATAAATATGATAGGTTAAATGAAATTCCTTTTGATTCTGATAGAAAATTGATGTCTACTGTAAATTCTATTGGTGGCAATGCAATTATGTTTGTTAAAGGAGCACCAGATATAGTATTACAAAGATCAATAAAGGCACTAAATGATGGTGATGAAGTACCTATGACAGAAGAAATATTAAATAAATATAAGCAAATCAATGAAGAGTTTTCTGATAGAGCACTTAGGGTGTTGGCATTTTCCATTAAAGATGTTCCTGATGAGAACTTTGTGCCAGCTATAGAAGACGAAGTTGATCTTACCTTTGTAGGGCTTATGGCAATGATTGATCCACCAAGAAAGGAAGTGTTTGGAGCAGTTAAAGAAGCCATTAGTGCTGGTATAAAAACAATTATGATAACAGGTGACCATAAGACTACAGCAGCAGCCATTGCCAAAGAGCTTGGAATAATGTCTAAAGATGATAAGGCATTAACTGGTAAAGAATTAGATGCATTAAGTGAGGGAGAATTAAGCGAACAATTGGAACATATCACTGTTTATGCGAGAGTTTCGCCAGAAAATAAAATAAGAATAGTAAAAGCATGGCAAGAAAAAGGAAAAGTTACAGCCATGACTGGTGATGGAGTTAATGATGCTCCAGCACTTAAGCAAGCTAATATAGGCATTGGTATGGGGAGTGGAACTGATGTTGCTAAGGATGCAGCAGCAATGGTTTTAACTGATGATAATTTTGCAACTATAGTCAATGCTATAGAAATAGGAAGGACAGTATATAGCAATATAAAAAAATCTATTACTTATCTTTTAGCAGGAAACCTTGCAGCTATTATAGCAATAGTATTTGCAGTAGTGATAAATTGGGAAAATCCTTTTACTACTTTACAGTTGCTATTCATTAATCTTATTAATGACTCTTTACCTGCTATTGCTTTAGCTTTTGAAGTTGCTGAGCCTAATACTATGAATAAACCACCTAGAGATATTAATGAAGGGATATTACAAGGAGGTACTAGTAGTGTTATTTTAATAAGAGGAATAATAATAAGTATTGTTGTTATTATTGCACAATACTTAGGTAATAAAACTTCACCTATACTAGGTGCAGCTATGGCATTTTCAACTATTACATTAAGTAGAATATTTCAAACTTTACCAGCAAGATCAGATAATATTTCTGTTTTTAATATTGGTGTAGCAAAGAATAAATATGTTTTAGGAGCAATAGGTATATGTCTTTTATTATATTTAATAGTACTGCTTCCAGGATTAAGAGCAATATTTTCAATACCAAATTACTTTGGGGTTATGGAATTTGCTATATGTATATTACTTGCTTTAATATCAACAGTATTGATGGAGTTGGTAAAAATATTTAAAAAATAATATTTAAGATGATATAATATAAAATGTCTTATAGAATAAGGATGGAGGGCAAAAATGAAAGATATTGTATCGTTAGAAAGGATGTTAGAAAAACTATATGAATGGGTAATTACTAGAGGGGTAAATGTGTTTTTTGGAGTTATATTTCTCTCCATAGGATGGAAGGTTATTAATAAAACATTAAAAAGAATTAGAAGGATACTGGAAAGTAAAAATGCAGATCCAACAATTACTAGATTCCTTGATAATGTAATGAATGTTACCTTAAAAACAGTGCTTATTATAATAATACTTCAATACATTGGAGTGAACTTAACTGGGCTTACTACTATAGTAGCATCAGCAGGAGTAGCTCTCAGTCTTGCTTTAAAAGGAAGTTTAGCAAATTTGGCTGGAGGAGTTATTATTCTTGTAGCTAGACCTTTTAATGTAGGAGATTTTATAGAGACAACAGAGCATTCAGGTGTTGTTGAAAAAATAAGCATATTTTATACATATTTAGTTACCTTTGATAATAAGCAAATATTAATTCCTAATGGAATTTTAACAGATAGTAGTATAGTAAACTATTCTTCAAAAGAAATAAGAAGAGTAGATCTTACTTTTAGTGTATCTTATGAAGAAGATGTAATTAGAGTAAAAAATGTACTTATAAATATATTGAAAAATAATGAATTAGTACTGGAAGAACCAGAATTTTTTGTTGGAATATCAATGCATGGTGATAGTGCTATAAACTTTATTGTTAAAGCATGGTGTAAAACAGAAGATTATTGGACTGTATATTATGATCTTCTTGAAACAGTAAAAATTAAGTTTGATGAAGAGGGAATATCAATACCATATCCTCAAATGGATCTGCATGTAAAGAAAAATATAATTATAGATTAATATGTATGAGCCTTAAGTAACTTTCCTAAGTAACTGAGAATAAATTAATAATATAGGAAAGGATATAAGGTGATTTAATATGGATAAGGGAATTAATATTCGTAGTGTACTATTGGTGAAAAAAGCTGTTAAAATATTAGACTACTTAGGAACTAAATACGATATTGAGAAGTTAAAAAAGAGACCAGATATATGTAAAGAAATAATCAATAAATTTAAAGATGAATATATGGTATAAATAAAAGGTATAAAAAAGAGGCTGTCACATTAAATGACAGCCTTATATTGTTGAGTGAGTTTGTTATTTACATGAGTTGTTGACAATTTTGTTTTGGTAAAATATCTTGGATTACTCTCCAAGGATTGAGTTTATTTCGTTCTTGTATCCGTCTGCTTTTGCTCCGAAAATAGCTTGAATTCCGTTCCCTACTTCTACAACGCCAGCAGCACCTAATGTTTTAAGTTCATCTTTTTGAACTTTAGCTTTATCTTTTACTTCTACTCTTAATCTAGTGATACAAGCATCAACACTTACTATGTTTTCAGCTCCACCTAAAGCAGCTAATACAGCAGGTGCTTTTTCAGTTATTTCACCTTTTCCAGAAGTGGCAGCAGGTTGTTCATTGGCATTTCCATTTTTAGCTTGGAAATCAGCCTTTGTGAATAACTTAGTTTCACCTTCATTTTCATCTCTACCTGGTGTCTTTAAGTTAAACTTAGTAATTAAGAAGTAGAATAAGAAGTAGTAAACTACTGCATAAGCTAAACCTACTAATATAACGAATAACCAGTTAGTTTTAACACCAGCACCAGCAGGTAATAAACCAAATAAAGCAAAGTCAATTACACCACCAGAGAATGTCATACCAATGAATACTTTAAGCATTCCCATAATCATATAAGATAAACCAGCAAGTACACAGTGAACTGCATATAAAGCAGGTGCTACGAATAAGAATGTAAATTCTAATGGTTCAGTTATACCAGTTAAGAATGAAGTAACAGCAGCTGAAACTAATAATGAACCTACAATCTTCTTTTTGCTTGGAGCAGCAGCTCTATACATTGCAAATGCAGCAGCAGGTAAACCAAACATCATGAATGGGAATTTACCAGCCATGAAAGCAGTTGTACTGTTTACGATAGTACCCATAGTTGATGCAGAAGCTCCAACTAATGCTCCCATATTAGATAATTGTACAAAGTATGCAGTGTTAGCACCAGCAATTGTAGTAAATGTTCCAACAGAACCATTTAGAAGAACTTGACCTTCAACAAATGAACTATACCAGAATGGTGTATAGAATACGTGGTGTAATCCAAATGGAATTAAAGCTCTTTCAATTAATCCATAGAAGAATACTCCGATAGAACCAGATGTTCTAACTAAGTTAGCAATTACTCCAATACCGTCTTGTACTAAAGGCCAAGCAAAGGCAAGTACTGCTCCTACAAGTGCCATAACTAAAGATGTTATGATTGGAACAAATCTAGATCCAGAGAAGAACCCAAGTACTGGAGGCATTTGAATTGTATGGAATCTATTGTGTAATGCAGCTGTAACCAAACCAGTAATAATACCACCAAACACTGACATATTTAATGTGAATATTCCTAAGTTAGTTGTGATATAAGTACCATATTCTCTAACGTTATCAGGTGTTAATACTCCAAGTTGAGTAACACCTAAAGCAAGTAATGAAGAAATTGTTTGATTCATTACTAGGAATCCAAATACAGCAGCTAAAGCAGCAGTACCTTTATCTTTTTTTGCAAGACCTACAGCAACTCCAACTGCAAATAGTATTGGTAAGTTACCAAAAATAATATTTCCAATATCATTCATTACTGTTAATACAGCATTAACAGCAGGAATAGATATAAAAGTAAGTAATGGCTGATAAATAGCAGGAGCGTTTTCTAACCCTGCAATTCCTAATAATGCACCACCAACACCAAGTAATATACCTGCAATTGGAAGAGCAGCTATTGGAAGCATTACAGCCTTACCAATTCTTTGTAAAAATTGTAGCATAATATTAATCCTCCTAAACCTATTTTTAATTCTTAAGTTATAAGTTATATTTACATAGCGTAAAATTTCTCTGAAGCTGGCCAGCTTTCATAAAGAAAGTTAAACAAAAAAGGCTTAAATATCTATAAATTATATAATTCCACCAAGGTAAAGGAATTATTACAATTCACACATATTTAAGCCTTGCCTGCATAACCAGTAACACGCTAAAGTATTTAATTTACTTTTAAATAGTATCATAAAAATGTTTACATGTAAAGTTTTGTTTTTAAAATTATAGAAAAATTTTTATATTTTAAAAATTGTGACAATATTAGTTGTATATAATAATATGAAAAAGTAAAAAATAACAATTTAACTTATCCACAGAATGTGGATAAGTTAAATTGGATTATAAGTGTAAAGAAAAAAAGTTGACACAATATATTAGGTGTTGCAAAATAGATTAAACAATATAATGGGGGTTGGATAAAAAAGTAAATAATTTATCCAGTAAAAAAATCCCAAAAATAGTTAATAACAAAGTTATCAACAAAATTAACATGCCTGTGGATAAATTCTGTGGATAACTGTGAAAAATGTGAATTATTTAAGTGAAAATGAGCTGAAACAAATATATACTGTGGATAACTTTTGAAATAGTATAAAAAAAGTTAAGATATGAATTATAAAATATAGAATAAAAGAAAAGAGGATAAAAAAATGATATATGAGAAAAGAATAGTAAAAGCACAATTTATTAATAGGCCCAATAGATTTTATTCAAATGTTAAATTTATAATTGTCTAGTTACAGAAGAAAGTATTGAAATTAATCAAGAAGTTGAAATAATACTATAGAAATTTATTTTCTTTATGATATAATTTTTACTTAATAATAAATGTAATAATATTTTTATAGCAAAGATTTTTTATAAGAATATATATATATAAATTTATAATAGGAGTATGCTTATGGAAATTAAAAGAAAGAAGAATGTACCAGAAATAAAAGGTATATTAAGAAGTAATGTTATTGAAGTACCATCATGTATTAGAGATTGCTCTGGAATAAAGATATTTGGTAAGAGATTAAAGTCATTTTTATTCACAACAGATGTAGCCTTGATAAGAAATACTAATGCTGATGCAATAATAGCAGTATATCCGTTTACTCCACAGCCTTTAATAACAGAAGCGTTAGTAATGGCTGCAGATGTACCTATATTTTGTGGAGTTGGAGGTGGAATTACTCAAGGTAAGAGAGTAGTTAATCTTGGATTAGATGCAGAGTTTAAAGGTGCAATGGGAGTTGTAGTTAATGCCCCAACAAGTAATGAAATAGTTGAAAACCTTAGAGAGACTATAGATATACCAATAATAGTTACAGTGGTGTCAAAAGATGAGGACATAAAGGCTAGAATTGAATCAGGAGCAACTATATTAAATGTTTCTGGTGGTAAGGATACGGCAGATATTGTAAGAAAGATTAAATCTGAATATCCAGCTTTTCCTGTATTAGCAACAGGTGGGCCTACAGAAGAGACAATAAGGGCAACCATAGAAGCAGGAGCAAATGCTATAACTTATACACCACCATACAATGGAGAAATAATGAGTGCACTTATGGACAGATATAGAGATAAATAAAAAATGAAAAATTGTGGATAGAACTCCATAGGAGTTTCAACATTAAATTTCATTCCTAACATCCTTATTTACAAAATATTGGTATAATGGTATCATTTATTAAAAGTTGTAATATATTAATTTATATAAAAAAATAAATTAAGAATAAAATAAAGCTAAATTGAATAAAATATTACCTGGTAGAGGTGCTGTTTATAATAAGTAAGAAAAGGGAGCTTTTTTTGCATGGCATGGATTTTTTCTGAAAGGTATGATAGCCGAAGGAATAAGGGACGCAAAGACTTATTTCTGGGTATGCATAAAATATATGCATAACTGTCACAGTAGTGGAGCGCTACAGGGTTTAAATGAAATTATGAAATAAGTTTTAAAAGAAAATTTCATATATCATATATAATCTTAAAAAAGTGAACTACCATCATAGAATTTCTATGATGGTTTTTTTATAATTTATTAGAGGATATTAGGAGTTGGGGATATGAAGTTATTTGGAACAATGGAAATAAGGGAAAATGAATTATTTATAGGTGGAGTTAGCACTACAAATCTAGTAAAAAAATATAAATCACCGTTATATGTTATGGATGAGCAGCTATTAAGAGATATATGCAGAAATTATTATAAATGTTTTAAATGTAATGAAGATAATAGGGTAGCCTTTGCAGGAAAAGCATTCTTAACCTTAGAAATGTGTAGGCTTATTCATGAAGAGGGGCTTAATTTGGATGTAGTTTCAGGCGGAGAACTATATACAGCTTATATGGCAGGTTTTCCAATGGAAAAGGTATATTTTCATGGAAATAATAAAACATTAGATGAAATTAAGTTAGGAGTAGAAAAAAGAGTTGGTAGATTTATTGTTGATAATCTAGAAGAAATGGAAATGATAAATGAAATAGCAGCAAAGTATGGAGTGATACAAGATATTTATTTAAGGCTTACGCCAGGGATTGAAGCTCATACTCACCAGTATATACAGACAGGTCAAATAGATTCAAAATTTGGATTTGCTCCTGTGGGAAATACTATAATGGAAGCGGTAAAACATGCTTTATCTTTAGATAATTTAAGATTAACAGGACTTCATTGTCATATAGGTTCACAAATATTTGAGATAAAGCCATATGAAGATGCAGCTGAAATTATGTTAAATTATATTGATAAAATTAAAAGAGAAACAGGTCATGAAATTAGAGAGTTAGATTTAGGTGGTGGCTTTGGTGTATATTATACAGAAACTGATAAACCAAGAAGTATAGAAGAATATTGTAGTGCTATCTTGAATAAGGTTAATGAAATTTGTGAAAGATTAGGATTAGTTAAGCCAATACTTACCATTGAACCAGGTAGATCTATTGTGGGGAATGCAGGTACCACTTTATACACCATTGGAGCTATAAAAGAAATAAAAAATGTAAGGAAATATGTTTCTGTAGATGGTGGAATGACTGATAATATAAGACCAGCTTTATATGAAGCAAAATATGATATGTCTATAGTTGATAAATTAAATGAGCCATCTGATGAAAAAGTAACTATAGCAGGCAAATGCTGTGAATCAGGTGATATATTAATGAAGGATATATACATTCAAAAACCTGAAAGAGGAGATATATTAGCTGTCTTTACCACTGGTGCATATGGCTTCTCAATGTTTAGTAATTATAACAAAAATGTAAGACCGGCAGTGGTATTTGTTGGTGATGGTAAGGAGAAAGTAGTATCTAAAAGACAAGACTATAAAGATTTACTAGGGTTAGAAATATAGAATAATGGTAAAAATTAAGGTGAGATGAATTATCATAAATTCTTCTCGCCTTTTAATATATAAATTTTTAATGAATGTTTTATATATTGTAATAAAATTGACATATTGCTGTAGTATAATGTAATGGTAAAATTAGATTAAATAATAGAAATATGATATACTTATGTTTCAAGTAGATTGAGAGGGAGGAAGTTCTGGCAAAATTTTGCTAAAAACATTAAGTTATGAAGGAAAGTCATTTTATAGTCGATAGAATAGAAGGTAGGTCGTTAGTATTACAAAATCGTAATGCAGAAATAATAATAATAGATAAGACAAATGTTGAGGATGAGGTAAGTGAAGGAGATATATTAGTTAAAATTAGTAAGAACAGATATATTGTAAATAGAGAAGAGACCGATAAGAGAAAGACTAAAATTGATAATTTGATGAAAGGCATGTGGGAAGATTGAAGGAAAGTAATAAAGAAGTTAAAAATCAAAAGACAGGATTCTTTTACGAATGGGTAGTACCAATTGTAATTGCGATTATATTGGCTTTTTTAATAAATAAATTTGTTATTTATAAGGTAAAGATACCTTCAGAATCAATGGTTCCAACATTGAATGTTAATGATAGGCTATTTGTTACAAGAGTATATAATCCAGAAAAGCTTAAGAGAGGCGACATTATTGTATTTAGTTATGATCAAGAAGGCGAAGAAATCAAGATGATAAAGAGGCTTATAGGATTACCAGGAGATGTTGTGCAAATAGTAAATGGAGTAGTATCTGTTAATGGAGAGGTACTTGAAGAAGACTATATTGGAGCTGAAGATACTTTTAATGGTACATATACCGTGCCAGAAGGGAAATACTTCTTCTTAGGAGATAATAGGAAATGGTCTAAAGATTCAAGATATTGGCCTGTAACACCTTTTGTTGATGCAAATGATATAGAAGGAAAAGCAGTAATAAAAGTTTATCCATTTAGTGATTTTGGATTAATTGAATAAGGATATAGACAGATAGGAGATGATTTAAATGGAAGAAAACAAAAATAATCTTAATGGACCACAAAAAAAGAATAATAATAAAAAATATTTAATTATATACGTAATTGTGGCATTTATGTTTATATACTCTTTTAACTATGCAAAGAATATGTTGACAACACAAGAAATATCATATAATAAGTTTATGCAACTTGTAGAAAATGGTGAAATTTCAGAAGTTAGAACTAAAGGTGATTCACTTGTAATAACACCTAAAGAAGGAAGCTCAGAAAGTGGAAAAATGCTTTATACAGGTGAAGTTAATGACCCTTCTTTAGTTGAAACATTAAAAAATAATAATGTTCAATATTATGGAAGAATAACAGAACAACAATCAATGATAATGGAGCTATTACTTTATTATATAGGACCAATATTGTTAACATTCTTACTATTTAAATTATTATTTAAAAAAATGGGTGGAAAATTCGGTGCTGGCCCAATAAACATGGGAAAAAGCAATGCAAAGATGTATGTTGAAACAGATGTAAAAGTTACTTTTGATGATGTTGCAGGGCAAGATGAAGCAAAAGAAAGTTTAACAGAAATAATAGATTTCTTAAATAATCCAGAAAAATATGCAAGCATAGGTGCTAAATTACCTAAAGGTGCATTATTAGTTGGGCCTCCAGGTACAGGTAAAACTCTTATAGCTAAAGCTGTTGCTGGAGAAGCAAAGGTGCCATTCTTCTCAATGTCAGGTTCAAATTTTGTTGAAATGTTTGTAGGTATGGGTGCTGCTAAGGTTAGAGATTTATTTAAAGAAGCAGAAAAGAATGCTCCATGTATTATTTTCATAGATGAAATAGACTCAATAGGTAAAAGTAGAGATAACCAAATGCAATCTAACGATGAAAGAGAGCAGACTTTAAATCAGTTATTAACTGAAATGGATGGATTTGATGCAACAAAAGGAATAGTAATCCTAGGAGCAACAAATAGACCTGAAATACTAGATAAGGCATTACTTAGACCTGGTCGATTTGATAGAAGAGTTATTGTAGATAGACCTGACCTTATTGGTAGAAAAGCTATTTTAAAAGTTCATAGTAAGGATGTTAAATTAGCTGATGATGTTGATTTAGATTCAATTGCTAAAGGTACACCAGGTGCAGTAGGGGCAGATCTTGCTAATATGATAAATGAAGCAGCCATTAGAGCAGTTAAACATGGTAGAGATGAAGTAGTTCAAGAGGACTTAGAAGAAGCTGTGGAAGTAATTATAGCTGGTAAAGAAAAGAAAGATAGAATCCTTTCTAAACAAGAAAGAAAAATTGTTGCATTCCATGAAGTTGGTCATGCTCTTGTAGCAGGATTATTAGAAGGTACTGATCCAGTGCATAAGATTACGATAGTTCCAAGAACTATGGGAGCTTTAGGATATACAATGCAACTACCAGAAGAAGAAAAATATCTTGTTTCTAAAGAAGAAATGTTAAATCAAATTACTGTAATGCTTGGTGGAAGAGCTGCAGAAGAAGTTGTTTTTAACATGGTATCTACAGGAGCTTCAAATGATATTGAAAGAGCGACTCAATCAGCAAGAAGTATGGTAACTGTATATGGTATGACAGAAAGATTTGATATGATGGCTTTAGAATCTATTCAAAATAGATATTTAGATGGTAGAGCAGTAAGAAACTGTAGTGAAGCAACTTCAACTTTAGTTGATGAAGAAATCTTAAAGATAATAAGACAATGTCATAATAAGGCTATTGAATTATTAACTGAAAATAGAGATCTTTTAGATGAAATATCAGAATATCTTTTAGAAAAAGAAACTATTTTTGGTACAGATTTTGAAAAATTTATTTATAAAAAGTATCCTGAACTTAAGAAGATTAAAGAAAAGGAAAAAGAAGAAAATAAATTAGATTTAGAAAAAGAAGAAAATGAAGTAGCTAGTACAATTGATATGATAATTGAATAGCATATATATTTAAGGAGTTAGGATAAGTATATCTTAACTCCTTAAGTTACTATTGTAAGGAGGTATTACTTTGGATAAATATCAATTTCTAAAGGAAGAAGAAAGATTAGATTATACTTTACAAACGTTAAATGAGGAAGTTTTAAACTACATAGAAAAAAGAAAAGAGATAGCTAATTACATATTAGATTATAGAAAAAACTTTATAGAGGAACATAAAGATGATGAAGATGCTTTGATGGAGTATTTTGATCATGAAAGATATGTTAAGGAAGAATATTATAAGCAAATTGATAAAAAGCTAATGGAGCTTACTAAGCTTAAGGAAACTCCATACTTTGGAAAGGTAATTTTCAGTGATGAAGATGATTGTCAAGAAGAAATATATGTAGGAAGATATGGGCTTACTAAAGACGCTACTTTTGAAAGTATAATAATAGATTGGAGAGCTCCAATAGCTTCATTATTTTATAAAGGGTCATTAGGGCCAGCCACATATAAGACACCAGATGGAGAACTATCAGCTGACATATTAGCTAGAAGACAGTTTGTTATTAAAAAGGGGTCTCTACAGGGATATTTTGATTCAGAAGTTGATGTTAAAGATGAAATTCTTCAAATGATTCTTTCTTCTAACTCAGGAGAAAAGTTAAAAGATATAGTAATGACAATCCAACAAGAACAAGATGATATCATTAGAGAAGAGAGAATGAAGGTTGTAGTGGTAAATGGAGTTGCTGGTTCAGGAAAAACTACCATAGCCCTTCATAGAGTTGCGTATCTTCTATATAACTACAGACAACAATTAGGTAATAAGGTATTAGTTTTAGGTCCTAATGATATATTTGTTGATTATATTAGTGAAATACTTCCTACTTTAGGTGAAAGTGATGTGACTGAAGAGACTTTTGCTGGTTTTGCCATGAAAGAAATAGGCTTAACTGAAAATGTCCTTGATTTTACAGCTTATTTAGAAGAAGTATTAAAAGGAAATGAAGAAGTAGTAAAAGAAATCAGGTATAAATCAAGTGAAGAATTCATTAAGTTCCTTGATAAAAAATGTATGGAGTTTGAAAATGAATACTTTAACCTACAAGCACTTAATGCCTTTGATGAAGAAATAGTATCATTAAATGAAGTAGAAGAATTATTTGAAAAACACTATAAATATATGCCTTTATTTAGAAGAAGTCAAAAAGTTAAGAGAGTTCTTATATCAAAATTAAAAGATAAGAGAGATGAAAAGGTAAGAGAAATAAATGCTGAATTTAAAGCTAAGCTTGAAGTAATGTCAGATGATGAAAAGAATATTGAGCAAAATAATTTAGAATTTAAAAGACGTAATGACATCAGAGATGTTGTAAGAGAAGTGATGAATGTAAAAGCAGATCTAGAGAATTGGATAGATAATGAAAGTATAGTTGATATTTATAAGAAGTTTATGAACATAGATATGTTATCATACTTAGATCTTCCAGCAATACTATACTTAATGATTAAGCTTGATGGAAAGAAATCTAAGGCAGAAATCAGACATATAGTTATTGATGAAGCTCAAGATTATAGCATGCTTCAATTCTTAGTGCTGCAAGGATTAACTGGTTGTAGAAGCTATACTATTGTAGGTGATGTTAACCAAAGACTTGTAAAGATTGATGAAGTACCTGCCATGTTAAGATTAGAAGATATTTATGGAAAATTTGTTAAGAGATTTGATTTAAATAAGAGTTACAGGTCAACACAACAAATTATGGAATATGCAAGTAAATTATTAGATGAAAATGCTATAGTTCCATTTGTAAGAAAAGGTAAATATGATGTGGAAGAAATTGAAATTAATGATAAAGAAGATTTAATTGATACTATTCTAGAAACCTTAGAAGAATATGATGATGAAAACTATGAAAATATAGCTGTTATAACAAAAGATAAAAATGAACTTCAAATAATAGCACCAGAACTTAAAAAGTTCACTAAAATAATGGCTTTTGATAAAGCAGATATAATTTATAGAGGGGGAAAAGTTATAGTACCTTCTTATTATGCTAAAGGTCTTGAGTTTGATGGAGTTGTAGTTGTAAATTTTGATGATAACACTGATGATTTAGTAAAATATATTATGGCAACTAGAGCTTTACATCAACTTAAAATTATAAATTATAGGGAAAAATAATTTATACTTAATATAGTTTTATGTATTATAAAAGTAGTATAAATTAAAAAAATATTGATGAAATATAATATAAAAGCACGAAAAATTTATAATTATGCAGAAAATATACTTTACATTTAAGAAAAAAAGTTGTATATTGTTAAGAGAGAATTATATTATGAAGTTGATAGAGGTTGCGATATTTAAGAGTAGATTTACGGAGGTAAGCACAAAGATGTAAATTGAAAGGAAATTTCGCCGAAACATATAGTTGATGCTTTGAAACTGTAGTGTTGGGGTTATGTAAAATATACATAAAACTGTCACAAATTAATTTGTGAAGAGCTATTACTTAACGATTATATTATTGATAATAATACTTTTATTATAATATTTGGTATTTTAGTGATTATATAGTCTTGAGTGAGAAGCTCAAGGCTTTTTTATTATTTTAAAATTAAATGTGAATAGCTATTACTTATTAGTTAAAATTTTTTAAAAAATTATTTTTTTCAAACTATTGTGACAAAATATTATAAATAGGGGGATTTTAAAATAATGCAAAATGTATCAGGTAAAGAAAGACAAGGTTTCTGGAAAAGATTTAATGGTGGAATAAAAGTTCCACATACATTAGTTATTATTTTTTCAATAATAATTTTAATGGCAATAGCAACATATATAGTGCCAGGTGGTACATATGAAAGAGTAGCTACTGAAGTTAATGGACAAATTAGAACTGTAGTTTTAAATGGTTCATTTCAGTATGTTGAAAATGAAGCACAAGGGTTGTTCCAAGTGATGCAAGCACCAGTAGAAGGAATTCAACAATCAGCAGAAATTATAGCATTCTTATTTATAGTTGGGGGTGCATTTAGTTTAATAACTAGAACAAAGGCAATAGACTCAGCTATAGCTAAGGTTGTTAATATTTTTAAGGGAAATGAGTTATTAATAATTCCTATTATATTTACTTTATTTTCTCTTGGAGGAGCAACATTTGGTATGACTGAAGAAGCTATACCATTTATAACAATATTACTTCCGTTAATGCTTGCTTTAGGGTTTGATAGTATATTATCAGTGGGAATAAGTTATTTAGGGTGTATTATAGGGTTTGCAACAGCTATGCTTAATCCATTTACAGTAGGAATAGCGCAATCTATAGCTGAAATACCTTTATTCTCAGGAGTAGTATATCGTACTATTACATGGGTTATAACTACAACAGTAGCAGTTATATTCTTAATGGTTTATGCAAAAAAAATTAAGAAGAATCCTGAGCTTAGCCCAGTGTATAAATTAGATGAAGAAAAACGTGAAAAATTAAAAGAAAATAAAAATGAAGAAATTAAATTTACATTTGCACATAAAATAATAATTGCTTCAATTGGTGTTTGTTTAGCAGTTATCATATGGGGAGTATTAAAAGAAGGATTCTGGATTCCAGAAATAGCTGCAGTATTCTTAATAACTGGAATATTTGCAGGAATAGTTGGTGGATTAAAAGCTGATGAAATGGCAGAAGCATTTATAGATGGAGCCAAAGATATGATTGGAGCTGCAATGGTAATAGGGTTTGCAAGAGCTATAGTAATAATAGCAGAAAATTCTCAAATCATAGATACAATATTATTTGGTTTATCATCATTTATAGGTAAATTACCATCATTACTAGCTGCATGTGTAATGTTACCAGTTCAAATGTTTATAAACTTCTTCGTTATTTCAGGGTCAGGACAAGCAGCATTAACTATGCCAATATTAGCACCATTAGGTGATTTGCTTGAAATATCAAGACAAACAACAGTATTAATATTCCAATTAGGAGATGGTTTCTCAAATGCTATTTTCCCAACATCAGGAGTATTAATGGCATGTTTAGGAATGGCTGGAGTACCATATTCTAAATGGTTTAAGTGGATAATGCCATTACAAATTATATTATTTGCACTAGCTATAATATTTATAACTTGTGCTATGTTGATGGGTTGGGCTTAAGAAGTTAAAAGTTAACGGTTAAGAGTGAAGGGGTAGGAGTTAAGGAATAAATTCAGTAACTTTTATCTTTTCACTTTTAGCTTTTACTTAAATAAATTGCCTTACAATTAATTTAAATATAGGAGGAAAAAAGAAATGAAGACTATAATATATAACGAAGGTCAATTAATTAAAGAAAGATTAGCTAAAATTAGTGATTATATATACAATAATCCGGAATTAGGAAATAAAGAATACAAGGCAGTTGAAGCATTAACTACATTTTTAAAAGAGCATAATTTCCAAGTAGAGTGTCCAATAGCAGATATGGATACAGCATTTAAAGCAACTTTTGATAGTGGAAAACCAGGAATGACTATAGGGTATTTATGTGAATATGATGCATTACCTAAAATAGGACACGGATGTGGACATAACATGATAGGTGCTATATCATCAGGTGCAGCAGTAGCTTTAAGTAAAGTTTTAGATGAAATTGGTGGAAAGATTATAGTATACGGAACTCCAGCAGAAGAAACTAATGGGGGAAAAGTTATTTTAGCAGAAGCTGGTGTATTTGATGAATTAGATGCAGCAATGATAGTTCATCCAGATGGAGAAACTAGAGCAAGTGGATCAAGCAGTGCTTTATATCCAATAAGATTTATATATAAAGGTAAAACAGCTCATGCAGCATCTTGTCCAGAGAAAGGAATCAATGCATTAAATAGCGTTATTCAATTATTTAATGGAATAGATGCACTTCGTCAACATGTAACACCAGATGTTAAAATGCATGGAATAATAACAAAAGGTGGAGTTGCAGCTAATATAGTTCCAGATGAAGCAGTTGCTGATTTTTATTTTAGAGCTTCTACTAAGGAAAGAGTAACTGAAGTTATAGAAAAAGTTAAGAAGATTGCAGAAGGTGCAGCTTTAATGACTGGGGCAACTCTTGAAATGGAAAGATATGAATTACCTTATGATGATTTAAAGACTAATGAAAAATTATCAGAGATGTTTAATGAGAACTTAAGAGCATTAGGTATTACAGATATAAATCCAGGTAAAGCTACAGGTGGCTCAAGTGATATAGGAAATGTAAGTCATGTTGCACCAACTATACACCCATATATAGGAATAACAGATTGTCCTATGATAGGTCATAGTGTTGAAATGGCAAAGGCTACTACAACAAAAAAAGCACATGATAGATTATTAATAGCTGCTTTAGCAATGGCATATACAGGTTATGATGTAATAGTTAGAAATGAAAGCTTAAGAAAATAAAATAATTGGTGGAAAATAAATTAACCGTGGTTTTCTTTTTAAATAAACCACGGTTAATTTAATTTCTTATCCAAAGTTCTAAAGTGAAAATATTATTTTCTATATTAGTATTAACTAAGCAGTTTTCATATTTATCGACGATTTTTTTTGCATTATATAAACCTAAACCACGATTTTCACCTTTAGTAGAAAAACCTTTTTCATTTATTTTAAATAGAGGAATATTATCTCTACAGCTATTTTGAATTACAATAACTGTACTAAGTCCTCTTAAAATAAAGGCTATGCTTAGCTTTTTTTCCTTAGTAAATTCGCACTCTTCAATGGCATTATCAATATATATTCCAAGTAATCTACTTAAATCTACAGTATTAATATTAAAGTGAAGAATTGGTTCCATAACCTCAATATCAATATTTATATTTTGACTTTCAGCTTTTGCAATATTAGCAAGAACCAAGGATTTAATAGGAATGTTTTTAAGATTTTTTAGTTTAACCTTATAGTCCTTAGTATCAACAAGTAGTCCTGTCTCAAGAATATTTTCTTTATAATATTTTTCTAGAGAATCAATATCTTTATTTTCTATATAATGATTTAGTGTTAATAAAATATTTTTATAATCATGTTTAAAAGTACGTAAGTTATTATAAAGATTTTCTACATTAGTTGTATATTCCTGCAATCTTTCCATATCCATTTTATTATTAAATAGTTCTGTTTGTTTAATTAAATACTGATTATAAAAATAGCTCATTAGTATATTGCAAGTTAAATATGAAACAAACAAAATAAAGTTTATTGCATATATTCTTATGTCATTTATATTTAAGATATTATAAGTTATAAATGTTATAGCAATGGAAAATAAAGAAAATAATATAGTTAATATTAAAAACATCTGTTTATTAAATTTAAAGTTTTTATAATTTAAAATATAATTAAAGCAATTTATATTTAATAATTTACTTAATATAATGGATAAAATCATTGCTAAAATACTAGATAAAATAATATAACTAATAAATAATGTACTATTCAATGATGTATTTATGAATGCTTTTAAAAATAAGTTCACTATAGCATCAGATATAAAATAATTTATCAAAACTAAGATTGAAGTTAATATTGCAAGAACCTTGCTAATTTTATTAAAGTATATATCAAGTTTGATTAAAATAAATAATAATAACAATATAGATATTCCACCACTAACTCTAAATAAAGCTAATGATATGATTAGTGAAAAAAATAAATAAGTAAAAAATGTTTTAGTATTGTAATGTATCTTTCTAAATATCATATATGAAATTAAAAGTATAATACTAAAGAAGAAAAACAATGCTTGTCTAATTAATTCACTCATAACATCGCTATTCATATAACCCCTTAATTAACCTAAATGAAGCTAAACATTCAGCACCATTATCCATATAGACTATTCTATTAATTTTATTAATTTCTTTAATTCTATTTTTATTTACTATATAAGCTCTATGGCATCTATAAAATCTATCATCAAGATTTTTAGAAATCTCCTTTAAGGTAGTAAATATTTCAGTTTTTCTATTAGACTCATGAATAATTATTTTATGAGAATTAGTAGATGTTTCAATAAATACAATATCCTTTAACAGTATTTTTATAATTCTATCATCTAAAGTAAGAGTTAAAGTTTTAACATCTGATTTTTCCTTATTAATATGTTTATGTATATGAGATAAACATTCATTAATACGAAAGTCTATTTCATTAACATTATCTTTCAATATAAAGTCCATTGCTTCTACTCGATATTTAAAAGTAAGATAAGTAAGTTCAGAATGGGTTGTTATAAATATTATGTATCCTAAAGAGTCAATATCTCTAATCTTTTCTGCAAGCTTAAATCCATTAATTTTATTATTAAGATCAACATCTAAAAAGTATATATCACCACTTCCTATATTTTTCAATACATCTTCAGGATTAGCAGTAGATAGTTTAATTCTAAATGAATAATCATTTTTAGCAATGGAATTTTTAATAAATTTTTCAATGGTAGAACGTTGAATATTATCATCTTCACAAATTACTATATTTAACATAATTTACCTCCTTGTTAAGAATTATATCATTTTATTTAAAAAAATGGAATAAATTAAAAATACAAATAGTGAGTATTTGTTTAAATTTAGTTCCCAAACGTAAAAAATAACACGAGAAACATAATAAAAGCATAGATGGGGAAATAAATGGTAATAATATGCGAAAAAGATTTATACTAAGTTTGTAAGTTTATTACAGAAATAAAAAAGTAAAAATTAGGAGGAATAAAAAATGAAATTAAACAATGATGTAAAGGAATTAAATGTGAATGAGGTAGAAGTAAAAGAAATTTTACTAGAAGAGGTTACAACATTAGAAGAGACAGTTACACCAGGAATTGGTATAGTTTGTGGAAGTGGATGCTGGGGAATAGTTTGCTGGTAATTTGAATCAATAAAAATTCTTTTGTATATCATTAGCAAAGATTAGTGATATAAAAAAGAAAAATATTTTAGAGGGGGAAGTATGAGAATTCATTTTATAGAGGACGATAATAAAAAAGTAATGTTTTTTCCTGATTCCTTAAGATTTTATAAGATTAATGATATAAGTAAAGAAATAGTAGAAAGCATCATAGAAGGTAAAAGTGAAAGCGAAATAGTAGAAAAATTTAATTTTTTGGTGGGGAACCAACGTTTAATTTAGATGTAATAGAGTTTGTGTGTAAATATTTTAAAGAAAAATTTGAAAAGAAAGAAATTGATTATATACCAACTTACGGAACTGTCACAAATGGAACAAATGTCAGTGATAGATTTATTAAGTTAATTAATGATAATAAAATACAAGTTACAGTAAGTTTTGATGGGCCCGAGCAAGTAAATGATAAGATGAGAATATTTAAAAGCGGTAAGGGAACTACAAGTACTATATTAAATAATATTAAAAAGCTTCAATCCAAAACAAATGAGCCACAAGGAATTGAAGTTACTTATAATAGTGCACATGTTGAGGAAAATTTATCAGTTAAAGATGTAGTTAAATATATTAAAGATGATATAAAGGTGGACAATATTCATCTTGTACCTGTTAGTGGAGATGAAGATAGTAATTTTACGTTGAAAAATACAGATGCATTCAAAGAGTCTGTTAAAGATATATTTGAAGAAAAAGTAAATAACAATAAGGATTATACATACTCATTAATAACAAGAGTAATACAAGCTTTAAATTTAAGAAAGACAAATAAATATATATGTGAAGCCGGAATATCAAATTATTCATTTTCAGTATTAGGAGATATATATCCTTGTTTTATGTTAACAGATATTGAAAAATTTAAAATTGGAAATGTATATGATTCAGAGGTTTTTGATGGAGTACAGTATAAAAATATTATAAATAAGTTAGAGTCATTTAGTAAATTTAAAGACTCTAAGTGTGAAAATTGCTTTAATAATAAAATATGTACAGGTTGCATAGGATCAAATTATTTTAAAACAGGAAATATACATGATACAAAAGAAGAGGATTGCATTATGTATAGAAGTATTACAGAAAAAGTAATATTAGAATTGGCTTCAGCTAATTAAAGGGAGATGGTAGTATGAGTTATAAGCCAATTGCATTAAATAATATTAGTTGTTCTTTATTATATCATTATGATGATAAAGATGATGTGTATTCTATAGGAAATATTGAAAAAGACAAATATATAGAAGTAAAAGAGAGTAATAAGGATGCAATTCTTTATACAATAAAGCAGCTTAATGGAAAAAATACAATAGATGAAGTAGAGCAATTAGTTAGAGAAAAGATAAAATGTAAAATAAATGTTCAAGAATTAGTCAAAATACTTGAAAAAGCAGCATTATTAGAAGAAATAGATGAAAAAAAAGTTGAAAGAGGAGAATTTGACATACTTTCTTTAAACTTAGTAAAGTATGAATTATTGAGATATGAAAATATATTTAAGAGGCTAAAAGTATTAGTTAATCCATTTAAAGTTATAGTTATAATACTGTCAGCAATAGCATTATTGTATGGAAATATTTTATCACATATAAAAAACTTAAATATATTTGAGCTTAGTAATAATCATATTTTTATTTTTGTTGCAACGCTTATAATTATGGGAATAAGCATGTTTATACATGAAATATCACATGGGGTAGTAGCTTATAAATATGGTCTTATACCAAAGCAGTTAGTAATATCATTATATTTATGTATAACTCCAATTGTATATTTAAAAATACCTGGAATATATACTGTAAATCCTAAAACAAGGATAAAAATATGGTCAGCGGGAATAGTTTCAAATCTATTTTTAGCAAGTTTAAGTATTATAATATACAATATTATGGGGCAATTTGGGGCTTCAGAAATAATAAGTAAATTATTTTTACTAAGTTTTTATGTAAATTTTGTATTAATAATATCAAATTTATTTCCTTTACTACCTTTAGATGGATATTTTATATTATCAACTTTAATGAAAAAGCCTAATTTAAGAAAACAATCTTTTGTAGATTTTAAAAATATGGTATTGGGAAAAAAAGTAAAGTTTAAAGCAGTATATTTCATTTATTTCCTTTTATCAATAGGAATTATGGTATATATATTTGGAAGTCAGGTTTTTAACGCATATACTATATTTATAACAAATTTAAAGATATCTGATAATTTTATAGAATCTTTATGGGCCATAAAGTTTTATATTATTATAATTTTGTTATTTGTAGTAAGTAAAATAAAGAGGTTTATAATCATAGGATAGAATAGAGATTGAAAATGAGCAGTTATGAGAGTAATGCTCATTTTTTTTTAGAAATAATAATTAAAAAATATATAAATAATCGTAAAAATTTAACGTTTAGGCAGGTATAGTTGTAATTGAAGTAAATAAATATTTTAGTATTAAAATTACGTTTAAAATTTAGATATAGAAAAGAAAAGAGGAATTTGGATATGAGGAATATAATTGAAACTAGGGATTTAACTAAAGTATTTAAGGATACTAAAGTTGTAAATAAAGTTAATATATCAGTAAAAGAAGGAGATATTTATGGATTCTTAGGACCAAATGGAGCTGGAAAGAGTACAACAATAAAAATGATCTTAGGATTAGTTAAACCAACTGAAGGGACAGCTTTAATAAATAAATATGATATAGTATCACAAAGAAAAAATGCAATAGAATTTGTAGGGGCTATGGTTGAGGCACCAAGCTTTTATGGATATTTATCAGGATATAAAAATTTAAAGCTTTATGCAAATCTTTATCAAAAAGATGATAATAGAATAAATGAAGTTTTAGAGTTAGTAGGATTAAGCAATGCTAAAAATAAGAAGGTATCAAATTATTCTCTAGGAATGAAACAACGTTTAGCTATTGCAAGGGCATTTTTAAATAATCCTAAAATAGTAATTTTAGATGAACCAACAAATGGATTAGATCCACAAGGTGTAATAGAAATAAGAAACATTATAAGGTATCTTGCAAAGACAGAGAATGTAACCTTTATAGTTTGCTCTCACATTTTAAGTGAGGTTCAAAATTTATGTAATAGAATATCAATAATAAATAATGGTGAAATATTGGTAGAGGGTAATACAGAAGATCTTATTAAAAAAAGTAACTGTAAATGCTTAGAAGAATATTATCTTCGAGTACTAGGTTTGGAGGATAAATATGCTTAATGTTTTTAAAAATGAGATATATAAAAGTTTAACTAAAGGAAAAATATTAGCTTATTTAATTTTTCTAACATTAATAATATCTGTTATAGGAGTAATTATAAAAATTAATATATTAGATTTAACAATTGAAGATGGATTAATACAGTTTTTAAAATACAATTTGACATTTATACTTATGAAAATACTAACACCTATACTTTTAATTATAGTAACTGCTTCTGTAATAGCGGATGATTATTCAAGTGGAGTAATGAAGTTTTTCTTAATATCAAAAATAGATAAGAAAGATGTGATTTTAGGAAAAATATTATACTTAATCATTATAACATTAATTAATACATTAGTTATGTTCATTATATTTTCAATAGTGGGAGGAATTTTGGCTGGTGACTTCAGTAATATATTTTTAGGTGAGTATATTAAAGTAATGAATGCCTATATAATAACAGCCTTTGGTATGTTACCTATTGTACTAGTAACATCAGTAATATCATTAATGGTAGATAATTTTAATCAAACTATTGGAATATCCATATCAGTATTAATAGTATCACTTATGATAGATTCAATTAATTCAAAAATATTAGGAATAACACCTACATCACTTATAAGTTATGGGTATAAATTATTAGGAGATATAAGTAATAAGATGATGATAATAGCTGTTGTTTTAAGTTGTTCCTATATATTACTTTTAGTTTTAAGTAGTATAAAAATATTTAAGAAAAAAGATATGGTGTTATAAAGGAGGATACAATAAATTGATTAAGATGTTAAATGTTTTAAAAAATGAAACAATTAAATTTATAAATGAAAAAAAATTGTATATAATGTTAGGGGTGATTTTTGTACTTGTTATTTTAGGAGTAATAGCATATAAGGATATGATAAACAATGTAATGACAGGGGATGCCAGGAGAGAAACATATTCACAAGAATTTATAACAATACTTCAAAATTTTAATGGAGTAACATTTTCAAAAATGTTTCTATTAGATTTTATATATAAACCGTACTTTTCCATATATCTAATATTTATTTCAATAATAGCTGTAAATGTATTTTCAAATGATTATAAAAGTGGAAATCTAAAATTTGCATTATTAACAAACACAACAGTGACACAACTATATTTAGGGAAAGTATTATTTATGATGTTAGTTTCTACAATAATAGTAAGTATAAACTTTATATTATCACTAATATTAGGACAAATTGCATTTGGAGGATCAATACCAGTAGCTGAATTACTAGAAGTTTTAGTATTATATTTTATATCTGTCATTCCAGCAGTGGCATTTTCATTAATAATAAGCTTAATTTCTCTAACAAAACTATCACCAAATGTTATTATTGGAGCATCTATTGGAGTAATAATATTATTTGGAATCATAGATACATTAACAAAGTTTAAATATATATCACCAATAGGAATCCTATCATTTTTTGAACAAGGTATTCCATCATTTAACATTTCGATGATAATTAGTCTAGGTATGGCAGTAATATATATACTTTTATTATCAATAGGTATAGTGAAGGTAATAAATAAGGTAGATTACTAACTTTTAGATAGATGTGAAAAATTAAAATATTCATACTTAAATAAATGATGAATTAAGAAACTCTCTAGGAAGTTCCTTAATTCATCACTCATCATTCATAATTCATCATTAATTATTTATACTAATTTATTAGTATAAATAATTAAAAAGGTTTTCTATTTTCCTTAAAAGTGAACACTCTTCTGCTGTATAGCGGCAGTCATTACATATTCCTAAAAACATAAACCAAGAAGCTGGTGTTATGTTTTTATCTTTTGCTTCATAAGCATATTTGCTTTTCATAAACAAGCTTCCCTTCATTAACTTTAATTTATTTTCTTATATAATAATATATTAAGGGTAGATGTAAATGATTACAAATATTTTACTATACGTAATATTTTTCTAATTTTTTAATTACACTGTCATAAATGTTATCAACAATTGAAAAATCCATTGCTGATATATAGTAAGTTTCCAGTTCATCATGAAGAGTATGTGCCTTATCAATGAGTTTTACAGATTTAGCTATCAAGTTATAAAATAGTTTGGAGTTATATTCTATTTCACTTAATTTATCGCCAGTTATGGCATATTTAGAGTAATCTGATAAGTTATAATCTATTTGTGAAAAGTTACATTTACTTATTTCATTATTGGTTAATATGCAGGTATTTAGCTCTGGAATAAGTAAGTGTTCGATTCTTTCAGGAATGAAAGGGTCATGCATATATTCAATATAATATCCTTTCTTTTGACCACAAGAACCGATATATTTTAATATTTCAGTTTTCCCATATCCTGGTCCTCCCATTAAGACATACTTAGTTTTATAATCTTCCACTATGTTTTCTGTATAAGTAATTATACCACTAGGAGTTATGGCTGTTGAAAATAGATGTCTTTCATCTCCATATCCGCTTTTATCTCGTTTAAAAATATTATTTTTTAAGTTTTGTATAAAATTAGATATTTTTGTTGAATCAAGAGATTCATAATTGATGTTGCTCCAATCATCATGTATATATTTTGCAGAACCTAGAAATCTATAAGCTCTCTTGAAGTTTTTGCTTATTTCTCTATTGAGAGCAATGATTTCTTTTTTATGAGGTGTTAATTTATCTATATCTAATGCATCACCTAAATTAATTATTTCATCTACTGCGCCAGGAGTTATGGGATCCACAATATGGGGAGAGGTACCATCTAATATTGCTACATTTAGTTCTTTTACAACTATTCCATCCAATGAATTAGAGTCAGATGAACAATGGTGATATTCTATATTGTAGCCTTTATCAAAAAAATATTTTCCTACTTTCTTCATAAGTGATGATTTTCCAGTGCCAGGTCCTCCTTTTAAGCAAAGAATGCGATTGGCATTATCTTGAGTAAGTATATACCTATAAAATGAATAAAACCCTTTTGAGGTGTTTGAACCTGGGAATAAATTTATTTCTTTAGGTTTGGACATTATATCACTCCTATAAAAATGTTAATGTTATACATTATAGTGTATTCAAAAATATATAAAAAAGTAACAATTGGAAAATTATTATGAAAATATAAAAAAAACTATTGCATAAATATTAATACTTGATGTATAATTATGCGTGTGAAAAAGATAAATATGCATAAGTTTATGGGGGTATTTAATATGAAAAAAGGTATAATTAAAAATGTTATTGTAACAGGTTTAATTTCAATTATGGCTGTAGGCCTTGCAGGATGCGGAAATAGTGCGACGAAAAAAGAAGACACTGGTGTGTTAGACTCAATAAAAGAAAGTGGTAAGCTTGTAGTAGGTTTAAGTGCAGATTATGCACCATATGAATTTCATATAATTGAAAATGGACAAGATAAGATAGTTGGTTTTGATGTGAGCTTAGCGAAAGAAATTGCTGATGAACTTGATGTAGAATTAGAAATTAAAGAAATGGATTTTGATGCTTTAATAACTGCATTACCAGCTGGAAAAGTAGATATGGTTATTTCAGGGATGAATCCTACAGAGAAAAGAAAAAAAGCAGTAGATTTTTCAGATATATACTATACAGCTAACCATGGGATTTTAGTAAGAGCTGAAGATGCAGATAAATATACTAATTTCTCGGATTTAGATGGTTTAAAAGTTGGAGCTCAGCTTGGTTCAACTCAAGCAGAATTAGCATCTACGTTAATTAAAGATGCAAATCTTCAATTATTATCTAATGTAAATAATTTAATTCTAGAATTAAAATCAGGTAAAGTAGATGCAGTAGTTATGGAAGTAGGCGTGGCACAAATGGCTGTTAAAAATAATCCTGAGTTAGCAGTAGGAAAGCCAGTTTATGAAGAAACAGATAGTGGTAATGCTATAGCTATAGCAAAAGGAAATGAAGACTTAGTTAAAATAGTTAATGGAGTTATTTCAAGAATTACTGAAGATGGAACTATGAATAAATATATAGAAGAAGCTACTATATTATCATCGGAAGCAGTAGAAGAATAGTTAGGTGGTTTAAAATATGAATTTAGATTTTAGCTTTATAGCAGAATATATGCCATATTATTTTAAAGGCATTAAATATACATTATTAATTTCTTTTGTAGCAGTATTATTTGGTGCTATTTTTGGTTCTATACTATTTTATATGAAAAGCTCTAATTTTCATATATGGAAAATTAAACCATTAAAGATACTTGCAGTAGCATATATAGAAATTATCAGAGGGACACCTATGATATTACAAATATTTATTGTTTATGCAGGAGCAGAACCATTTTTAGGCATTGATTTAACTGCATTACAATCAGCATTTATAGCTATAGCACTAAATTCGGCAGCTTATGTTTCTGAAATTGTAAGGGCTGGTATTGATGCAGTAGATAAGGGGCAGATGGAAGCTGCAAGAAGTTTAGGAATGAAAAAGAGCACAGCAATGATACTTATTGTAGTACCTCAAGCCATAAGAAATATACTTCCTGCTATAGGAAATGAATTTGTAACAGTAATTAAAGAATCATCAATGGCTTCAGTTGTTGGTGTTGGAGAGCTTATGTATGCAGCAAAAATAGTTCAAGGCTCTACATATAGATCTTTAGAACCATTAATAGTAGCAGCTGGATTTTATTTTATATTAACTTTTACTTTAGGTAGGGTTATTTCTTTAATTGAAAGGAGGATGAAGGTAAGTGATATACGTTAATAATCTTGAAAAGAGCTTTGGCAAAAATAAGGTCCTTAAAGGTGTTAATGAGCATATAAAAAAAGGTGAAGTTGTAGTGGTAATAGGGCCATCTGGTTCAGGAAAAAGTACATTTTTAAGATGTTTAAATTTACTGGAGGAACCTACAGGTGGAGAAATAATTTTTGAAGGTAAAAACATAACTGATAAGAAAGTGAATATAAATAAATTAAGGGAAAAAATGGGGATGGTTTTTCAGCAATTTAATTTATTTCCACATAAAACAGTGTTAGAAAATATAACTATAGCACCAATTAAGGTGAAAAAAATGAAGAAAAGTGATGCAGAAGCAAAAGCAATAAGGTTATTAGAAAAGGTAGGGCTTGAAAATAAAAAGGATGCATATCCAGCACAACTTTCAGGTGGACAAAAACAAAGAATTGCTATAGCAAGAGCGTTAGCTATGGAACCAGATGTGATGTTATTTGATGAACCAACATCAGCACTAGATCCGGAAATGGTTGGGGAAGTTTTAAATGTAATGAAGAATCTGGCTAGTGAAGGAATGACAATGGTGGTAGTAACTCATGAAATGGGCTTTGCTAAAGAAGTTGGTGATAGAATTGTATTCATGGATGGAGGAAATATACTAGAAAGCGAAAAGCCACAGGAGTTTTTTGAAAATCCAAAAAATGAAAGAACAAAAGAATTTCTATCAAAGGTACTATAAACTTTCTATGGGGAGGGAGTATATAGTGGTAATAAAAGGGACACTTATATTTTATAAGTGTTCTTTTTTATACGTTTTATAATAGAATAATAGTAGGATTAATGGCAGGCAGGGTAATATGTCGAAGAAAACTGTATATAATTTTTTAGAGTTAGAATTTAGAAGATTATATGATGATATGAAAATTTTTATTGAAGATAATGAACCCAGGAAGATATTTAACAATCAAAGAAAATTACTAAAGGATATAGTGTACTATATCTATTTTAATAATGAAGTTTATTATGAAAAGAACTTAAGCTTTTATGATAATGTAAGGCTTTTAAAGGAAGCAAGACTTGTAGACGAATATGTAGAAGAAATGCTATTTGGGGCATTAAGAAATGTTGAGCTATATGAAGAGAGAATTATCACTAAAGAAGATTATTTTTATGATGAGATAGAGATAAAAAGATTAGCTGATGAAAACTTTAGAGAAATATATGAACTTATAATTTGGCTTGTCTTAACTTATGGAGAGGAAAATTATCAGTTTTTAAGAGAAAATTTAAGTGATGAATATAAAGAAATATTTGATAAGTTTAGTAATAAAAAAAATGATTTTGATAGTTTAATAAAGAGTATGAATACCTTTGAAGATGAAGACATAAAGGTAAAGGCAGCTGCTTTAGTAGAAGAAGGAGAAAAATATTATTTTGGAAAAGATGTATCACAAGACTATAAAAAGGCTATGCAATATTTTTATAAGGCAGCAGAATTTGGTGATGAATATGGTGAAGCATATTTAGGATTATTTTATGAAAAGGGCTATTCTGTAGAAAGAAATTTTTTAGCAGCTTTTAGTTGGTACTATAAAGCTGCATTAAAAGGTAATGCTTTTTCGCAAAATGCTTTAGGATTACTATATATTAATGGTAGAGGTGTTAAAAGGAATAATACTGCTGCCATGATATGGTTTCAAAAAAGTGCAGAAAACGAATATTTACCAGCTTTTTACCAGCTTGGTAGGATATATTATCTAGGCTTAGGTGTAGAGAAAAGTTATGAGAAGGCTTTTTATTGGTATAAGAAGAGTGCTGAAATGGATTTAGGGGCAGCGCAATATGCCATTTCCTTTATGTACAAAAACGGTGAAGGATGCCTAAAGGATAATTTTAAAGCTTATTATTGGATTGAGAGGGCAGCGGAAAATGGCTATGAAGATGCGTATTATATAGTAGGAAAATCATATTTAGAAGGCATATGTTATGATATGAATTATGAAAAAGCTTTTAAGTATCTGATGAAAGGATATGAAGCTTGTGATTTAAATTGTATTGAATCATTGGCAGATATGTATTTAAAAGGATTATATGTGGAAGAGGACAGGAAGAAGGCATTGGAGCTGTATTCCGTAAGTATTGATTATGGAAGTTTTCAACTATATTTTAAAGTTGGAAAGATATATGAAGAAGAGAATTTAGTGCAACAAGCCATATACTTTTATGAGCAAGGCCATGAACTTGGCGATTTAAGATGTACTCAAAGGTTAGGTGTGATTTATTATAATGGAGAAGGGGTTAGTCGTGACTTAAATAAAGCTATTAAGTATATGGAAGTTGCTGCTAAAAACAATGCTCCACATGCTATGTATGTTTTAGGAGTAGCATATTTAAGACTTAATAAATTTAAGGAAAAAACAGAAGAAATAGCTAAGGAACTGTTTTTAAGTGCATATGAGTTAAAATCACCATATGCAGCAGAATATTTAGCTTTTATTAGTCTTAATGAATTTAATGAGGGAAAGGTCATAGATGAGCAAAAGTTACTTGAATATATAAACTTTGGTGCAGAACATGGGCTCACAGAATCAGTTTTTCAGTATGGGTATATTTACGAAAAGGGCATAGCTGTTAAAAAGGATAATGAAAAGGCGTACTATTATTACGGTTTATCAGCAGAAAGTGAATATATAAAGGCTATGAATAAGATTGCAGAATGGTATTTAAAGGGTTTTTTTGTGAAACAAGATATAGATTTAGCCATTAAATGGTATGAGAAGAGCGCTGAAAAAAATGATATAGAATCATTGGAAAAGCTCATAGAGATTTATGAAAAGGCTATTGGTGGAAAAGATGAAGAGATAAGAGCTCTTTATTATGTGTTTAAGCTTATTGATGTTGATGCTCTAAGAGGAAAGTGTAAGCTTGCTTACTATTGCTTTAAAGGAATTGGTATAGAGCAAGATAGTAAAAGGGCTTATGAGATATTAAATGAAGTAGAAGAAATAGATGAAGGTACTGCCTATAATTTAAAAGGATTATTAGGTAGTGAAAGGATTATAAACTATAATCAGCAAGAAATAGTGCAGTTATTTTTAAATGGAATAGACTGTGGTAATTCAGAATGCTATGGCAACCTAGCATACTATCTTTATAATAATAATTTATATAAGGAACCAGCCTATCAAGAGGCCTTTGAAACATCTCTTATAGGTAGAAAGATTGGAGTTACTAAATGTAAATATATTTATCTAAAAAAGAAATTAGATGAAGTAATCAATAATAATGTAATATCATTGGAGGAAATTGCTTTAATAAATAAATTAAAGGAATTGATTAATAGTGGTTTTGTTTTAGCATTGCCAACAGTTATTAATTGGTATGAAAAAAGAAATATGAAGGATAATATTGCTTATTTAAAATTAAAGGAGCAGCAATATTTCTATAATTTAAAAGAAAATTGAGGGAAGTACCTTTACAACAGATGCATTACAATTGTTATTCGAAAAAAATATAGTACAAGGTACACATACGTTAGATGATGTTCAGGAAACAGTAAACTCATTTTATACGTTTGATATAGTGGTGGATCAACAAATGTTACTATTGAAGATATAGCAAGATTTCATTTTGAATTTGAACGTATTAACCCTTTCCAAGATGGAAATGGGCGAATAGGTAGATTTATTTACTTGAAGCAGTTATTAGATAATAGATTACCATTAAAATATATGAATGGAGAATCAGCTAAAGAGTATAAAAAAGCTTTATGTGAGTGTTCTAAAGAGAATATAAAAGCTTTAGTTGAATATATAGAAAGCCAAAATGATTTTATAACTGAAAATAGTAATATGTTTTAAATTGTTCAAAATTAATTATTGAACATAAAATGAAAGTTGGCCTTAAAGCCAAAAGGAACAGTAGATAGATTTGTGTAAAATGCAAATCTATCTACTGTTTTTTTGTATGATTATTTTAATGAAGTTGAAGATCTATAGTTACTATACAATTATAAGTTGGATGACCTAGTTTTACTGAGCTTTCTATAGATTCCTTTAAGTTTTCTGATTGAAAGTTATTAGTAAATTCATTTGAATCAACAACTACATCAAAGATAATATTTTTATGTTTTTCATCACCAATAACTCTAAAGTCATGATAAGATTTAACTATTGAATATGATTTTAAAACCTCTTCAATATATTTTCTTGTGGATGATATTTCATCAGTATCAACAGAAACGGGGTCCATATGGACTACTAAATATACACCAAGCTTTTGAGAAATTTCCCTTTCAGCACTATCAATAATATTATGGATAGTCATAATATTGATGTCAGCAGGGATTTCTGCATGAATTGAAGCCATAATCCTTCCAGGACCATAATTATGAATCACTAAATCATGGACACCGGAAATATGTTCATAAGATAAAACCATATCATTTATTTGCTGAACTAACTCAGCATCAGGTGCTTCACCTAGAAGAGGGCTGATAGTTTCCTTTATTAAGCTGAAACCTGAATAAATAATCACAAGAGCAACTAAAACACCAATATAGCCATCAATTGGGAGGCTAGTAAAGTTAGATGCAAAGAAGGAAATCACAACAGTGGTAGAAGTAAATACATCACCTAAAGCATCGGTTCCAGCAGCTTTAAGGGCTGATGAATTAATCTTGTTGCCTAAATTTTTATTAAATTTTGAAAGCCAAATTTTAAATCCTATGGATATTAATAAAAGTAAAAAAGGCATAATTTCAAAGGTTACTGCTTCTGGATTTAATATTTTAGAAAATGAAGTTTTAACAAATTGAAATCCAACCAGCATAACCATAAAGGAAACTACAAGAGCTGAAATATACTCAATTCTTCCATGACCAAAAGGATGTTCGGCATCAGCAGGTTTATTGGCCATTTTAAATCCTATAATAGTTATTATAGATGAAGCTGCATCTGACAAGTTGTTAAATGCATCAGCAATTATAGCAATAGATCCTGCAAATAATCCTACGAATAATTTAATAAGGAACAGTAGTGTATTTATAATTATTCCTACTGCTCCACCTAAGTTTCCGTAGGCAATTCTAACTTTGTTATCATTAATATCATCATTGTTCTTAATAAATTTTTTGATTAGAAAGTTTGATAACATAAATCACACTCCACTTTTATATTTATTATTTAATATAATAATAAACTACATTAAATAGTTAAAAAGTACAAGCTTTATTATAATTTCCTATATTGTGGAATAAATTAAAATAGTTTATATTATAGAGTATATCCAAGTTAATAAAAAAAGGGGTTCGAAATATATGGAAAGAAAACAAGCAAAAGATTTATTGGATTTTATATATAACAGTCCAACAGCATTTCATGCTGTAGAAACTGTTAAAAAGATTTTAGATGAAAATGGATTTAGAGAAATTAAAGAAAGTGATAAGTGGCATTTAAAAAGTAGAGATAAATATTATGTAATAAAAAATGATTCTTCTATCATGGCTTTTATAGTAGGAGATGAAAAGATAGAAGAAACAGGTTTAAGATTAATAGGAGCACATACAGATGCACCAGGTTTTAGAGTTAAACCAAATCCTCAAATGATTTGTGAAGGAAAATACGTTAAGCTTAATACTGAAATGTACGGAGGACCAATAATCAGTACTTGGTATGATAGACCTCTAGCTTTAGCTGGAAAGGTTGCTATAAAAGGAGCATCTCCATTAAAGCCAGAAACAAGATTAGTTAATATAAATAAGCCAATGATGATAATACCTAATATAGCTATTCATATGAATAGAGAAGTAAATGATGGTTATAAATACAACAAGCAAGTTGATACTTTACCTTTATTAGGTTTAATAAATGAGAAATTAGAAAACAAAGATTACTTAATGAATATATTAGCAGCAGAATTAAATGTAAACAAAGAAGATATATTACATTTTGAGCTTATGCCATATGAATATGAAAAAGGAACATTAATAGGAATGAACGAAGAAATGATTTCTTCAGGAAGACTTGATGATTTATGGATGGTATATGCAGGTTTAGTAGCATTACTAGATAGCAGAGATAATGCAGCAACTAAAGTATTAATATGTGTGGATAATGAAGAAATAGGAAGCTTAAGTGCTCAAGGAGCTAATTCAACATTATTAAATAACTTACTTGAAAGACTTACAATGGGACTTGGTAAGAATAGAGAAGAGTACTATAGAGCACTATCAAACTCAATAATGATTTCTGCAGATTTAGCCCATGCTGTTCATCCAAACCTTGGTGATAAAGCAGATCCAACTAACAGACCAGTATTAGAAGGTGGTCCAGTTTTAAAGATAGCAGCAGCAGGAAGCTATAGTACAGATAGCTTTAATGGAGCTGTATTTGCTGAAGTATGTAAGGCAGCAAATGTTCCATTCCAAAAGTTTGTTAATAGATCAGACTTAAGAGGAGGAACTACCATTGGTCCTGTTACAGCAGCAAACTTAACAATACCAGTAATAGATATGGGAGCACCACTTATTGGAATGCACTCAATCAGAGAACTGGCAACAGTAAAAGACAATACGTACACAATAAAAGCATTTACAGAGTTTTTCTCATTATAATAACTTGTAAAAAGGAATCCCTTGGTTTTTTTAGGGGTTCCTTTTTTATGAAGTTATTCACCAGTAGATATAGGAGAAACTGCTTTAAATGTACCGTTATCATTTAAAGTAATATCATTTTCTTCAGTATTAACAATACTATAACAATTTTCAATACTTGTGTTACTTAGTTTATTAACATCTTTATCTTCTAATAAATCAGAACCAGAAGCAAAAGTATTTACTGTTGTCTCAAGGGTATAACTGTTAGTTGATTTTACTTTAGTTGCTTCATAAGCAGTAACCACATTTTTTGCTTGATTAATTACAGCAACTTTCTTTGATTCATTTATATATCCTGTAAAGGAAGGTGTTAAAGCAGCAGCTAATATGGCAATTATAGCAATAACAACTATAAGCTCAATTAAAGTAAAAGCAGATTTCTTTTGTTTATTAATAATAGTATTTAATTTTGAGTCCAAGTCTTTATTTATATTGATCATCGTTATGCACTCCTTTCTTAATTTTTATTTGTTGCACAACATATCTCAAAGTATTACGTAAATTTTTAAAATTATACCTGAGGACAAGATAAAAGTTTTCGACAAAGTTTTATTTAATAGTTAAAAGAATATATAAGAAAATAGATGAAAAATTTAGTGGTGATGATATTTCATTACATGATGGGCTTTTTTCCATAGAATTTGTAGAATAGAACAATTCTTAAAAAGAAATCTAAAAAAGTATAAAAAATTTAAATATCATGAATAATTTTAATTATAAAATGGGAAAAACATTAATAGGAGATGATGTTATTAAAGAAGATTTATATTTCTTTAATGGATATGGAGTTTTTGATAATTACTCTATGAGCTATAAAATTAAGCTAAGGGATTTTATTACAACTCCATCTCCATGGATTAATGTCATTTCCAACGAGGATTTTGGGTTTCATGTTTCCGAGAGTGGTTCAGCTTATACTTGGTGTCAAAACAGCAGAGAAAACAAGTTGACCTCTTGGAGCAATGATTGGATTGTAGATCCTTTGAGTTAAGCTTTATATATAAGAGATGATGGTGCAAGAAAGTATTTCAGTATCACACCAGAGCCTGTTAGAGATGAAGATGTATACGATATTGAGCATGGTTTCGGATATTCTATTTTTAAACATACTGCAAATAATATTAGTGGTGAACTTACAATGTTTTGCCCTAAAGATAAGAAATTAAAGCTATGTAAAGTGCTTCTTGAGAACAAATCATTGGAGGGTAAAGGACTGACTCTATTTTACTACAGTTCAATGGTGCTTGGAGTTTATAGCTATAAAAGTGCTAAATATATTAGCACCAATATAGAAGAAAACTTCATTTATGCCCAAAATCCTTTTAATAAGTATTTTTATAAAAATAAAACCTATCTAACTATTTTAGGTGGTGAAGCATATGGTTTTAGAGAGCAGTTACAAGATTCTATGTCATTAGGAATTTTAGATTCTATGGCTTCCTTATGTGACTATTGAGTATATAAAATCTACTGGTGATTATTCCGTTTTAATTAGATGATGATATAATCCCAAAAAGTCCTGGTAAAAATGAAATAAATGTTTTCTTTTAAAAAAGGAGTTGTACACTAATTATTTAGTGGGACAGCCCCTTTTTCTTATGGAAGCTAAAATAATATTTAATGTTTAATATTTATTATTTTGTTTAGATTCTCTTTCTATTTTTTCTAAATCAGTAAATTTATAATCACTTAAGGGTGTATTTCTGCTGGTTTGAGGTACAGCATAAGCTTCATTATTAGAATTAAATACACCATCAGTTCTATGTTGTTTTTTTATTGTTTTGGTCATAATAATCTCCTTTCAAGTATTACTTATTCTAATTCGTCATCAGGGTCATCTAACATAGGGCTATTAGTATAATCAAATTCCATATATGAAATATTATTTACTACGATAGGATCCTCCGCAGGATTAGGTAAAATAGTGTCTATTCCTTCAGGAGATTTACTTATTAAGCTTTCCTCAGAAGGTTCATACCAACTTCGTAAATTAGGTAAATAAGGTTTGTTTTTTTTTGTCATAAAAATTAATCACCCTTTCTTTTCTTTAATAATATTAATAGTATTTGAAGCATTAAAAAAATATATACCTGGGGTTTATTGCAATAAATTTTATTTCAAGCTCAATTAAAAGATTTTGTTAATTATGAGGTGAAAATATGTATCCAATAAGATTTGAAAATCTATACTTTGAAAAAATATGGGGAGGAAGAGATTTTAAAGCAATAAGAGATAATTTACCAGAAGGAAATATTGGGGAAAGTTGGGATATAGCGTGTCATAGACATGGTGTGAGTATTGTTATTAATGGATATCTAAAAGGACAAACTTTACAAGAAATAATAGAAGAATATGGACATGATTTAGTGGGAAGTAAAGTAGGGGTTGAAAAGTTTCCATTGTTAGTTAAGTTAATTAATTCAAGAGAAAAATTATCTGTTCAAGTTCATCCAGGAGATGAATATGCTATGAAGAATGAAAATGAGTTAGGAAAGACGGAAGCGTGGTATGTTATAGATGCAAAACCAAATGCAAAATTAATTGTTGGAACTAAAAATTGCACTAAGAAAGAGTTTGAAAAAGCTATAGAAGAAAATCGAACAGAGGATTATTTAAATGTAATAGATGTAAAAAAAGGTGATGCATTTTTAATAAATAGTGGAATGGTACATGCTATATGTGAGGGGTTGATTATAGCAGAAATTCAACAAAATAGTGATGTTACTTATAGGGTATATGATTATGGAAGACAGAGGGAGCTTCATGTAAAAAAATCATTAGATGTAATTGATTTTAATTTAAAAGCAGAAAATTTATCTAATAGTAAAATTGAAAATTTTGAAATATTTGATAAAGTGAAATTATGTAAAAATAAATATTTTGCAATGGAGAAAATTAATATTCAAAATAAATATATTAGCAGTAGTGAAAAAGAAAGATTTCATATAATTACTTGCGTAGATGGAGAAGGTAGTATAAGTGGAGGTAGTATTTCAGAAGAAATAAGAATAGGAGATAGTATACTTATTCCAGCAAATTTAGGTCAGTATGAAATTGTGGGCAATATTTCAGTTTTAAGAAGTTATGTTACTATATAAAATTTAAATTTCAATAGCAATAATTACAGAAAAGAAACTATTATTTTTAGTATTTCTTTAATTGAAAAGATATTTGGAAAAATATCTGTAGTACTTTTTTATTTAAGTTAAAGCTATTCTTTAATGTGTATAGTATACAGTAAATGGTAATAATTAAAATGTAATAGAAATATATTTATAAAGAAATAAGGGGTGAATAAAATGAATTCTGAGTTAAAGACAAATGTAAATGTAAAAAGCGTATTTAGTAGAGTTGGACTAGCAGCAGCGGTGCTGGGGGTTGTTGTTAATTTGGTACAAATGCTAATAATCACAATATTTAATATCGTTAATCCTGCTTTTGAAAGCAATGGTTGGTTTAGATATTTACTTATAGCAGTAAGCTTTTATTTAATAGGATTTCCTCTATGTTGTTTGATACTTAAACGCATTCCAGATGGACACAAAAGAGAAGAAGAAAGTTTAACCTTTGGTGGTTTCATTAAGTTCTTTTTAATTTCCTATTTTGTAATGGTATTATTAAATTTATTTACTATGGGATTTATATTGGTAGTAGGAAAAGTAAAAGGAGCAGATGTAGTAAATCCATTGGAAGGAGTTATTTCTAATAGTAGTATTTGGGCTACTATAATTTTTGCAGGAATATTATCACCAATAATTGAAGAAATTTTATTTAGAGGAGTAATGCTTAATAAGCTTAGAACTTATGGAGATAAGATAGCAATAATAACTACAGCTTTGTTATTTGGTTTATTTCATGAGAATTTTTCTCAATTTTTCTATGCAGTAGGTCTTGGAGTAGTATTTGCGTATGTTACTTTAAAGACAGGAACAATTAAATACTCCATTGGACTTCATATTATGATAAATATGATGGGAAGTGTTATAGGCACAAAAGTACTTAGCAGTAATACTGCTACAATGATTTTTGGTATTGTAGTATGGGTATTTGTAATAGCTGGATTAATTTTATTTATTAAAGATTTTAAGAAGATGTCATTATTGCCTGGTGAAGTGACCATTGAAAAGGGGTATGTAGTAAGTGAAACATGGTTAAATATGGGGATGATGATAAATCTTATAATAAGTTTATCTTTAATGATTTATATCCTACTTGTGTAAGGATATTCTTATACTAAAGCTTAAAAGTAAGTGGGGTTGTATTTAATATGCCTCACTTTTTTATATAAATTATAAGTAGATAAGTTTTAATTAAGATACGATGAAAGTATAAAGATGAATAGTATAGTGGGAAAAATTAATGGTGATATAGAATATTTGAATAATTTAATTATAGAGAATCATTAAAAGTTGAAATAACTTGAAAAAATATATAAAAGATGATATAATAAAAACTCCTTTAAAAATACGAATGAAAAATTGATACTTAATAGAAATATTTGGAGGTTTATCAATGCCAACAAGAATTGCAATTCTAGGAGGACCTAGATGTGGTAAGACAACTTTAATACAACAATTATATGTAGATTTAAAAATTAGAGATTTAGATGTAGGTGTTGCTACAGAGTATAGTACAGATTACTTAAGAGATAAAGGTATGATTGAAACTATTTCTGAGCAATATGGAATATATTTAGGGCAATTACACCTAGAAAAAAGCTTAGATTGTCACCAATATGCTATTACAGATTATGCAACTTTCGTTCCATATATTTATGGAAGATTAATGCTTGGAGATAAGATAAGAAGTAAAAAGGAAATTGAAATTTTAAATGATTTATATAGTTTAGCAATAAGAGATTTACCTCAATATGATTACATATTCTTTGTTCCAAGAGAATTTGGATATAAGAAAGATGGAGTTAGGTGGCAAGATGAAGAAGTTGCTAAGGCAGTAGATAAAGCTATCTTAGGGTTCTTAGATGCTGAAAATGTTAAATATTCAGTAATTACTGGTTCAACTAAAGAAAGATCTGAAGCAATCATGAAAATAGTTGGAATAAACAATCCAGTTGTTCAGCCAATAAAGTTAACAGAAGTTAAAAACGCTAAGTAATATTTTTTAATATTATACATATATTATAGGGAAGTAGGTTTAGCTTGATAAATGGACAAGCTACTCCTATTTTATTTTATTTAAAAATGAATAATTAATAGAGATTGATGAGGATTCTATTTAATTATGTATTTAAAGCAAATCCATTAAAGCTTATAACAATTCACAATTTTCCATTGTAAATTAATTTAAACTTGTGTTTAAAAGTTTATTGTTATATAATATATAGTATGCTATGTATTATATAGGGAGAGAAACAATGAAGAAGGCTAGAGTAGATGCTCATGTTGGGCTCTTAATTAAATTTCTTAACAATTCTATAACTAATGAAATTAATAGAAATCTTTTAAAATTTAATTTGACAGCAACACAACATGAAGTATTAGTATATATTTTGAAAAATGAAAATAAGAGAGATGTATTTCAAAAAGATGTTGAAAAACATTTAAAATTAACTAATCCTACTATTACAGGAATAATAAAAAGACTAGAAGAAAAAGGGATGATAGTTAGGTGTGCTAGTACTGGTGATGCTAGATGTAAGTGTTTGCATGTTACAGAAGAGGGTCATAATATATTACATAAATGCTTTCATCAAGGAATACTTAGTGTTGAAGCAAAGCTTGTAAAAAATATATCTGAAAAAGATCAGGTATTACTAAAAGAACTATTATATAAAGCATTAAAAAATTTAGAGGAGTAATCCTCTTTAATTTTAATATTATACATAGCTAACTATGTAATTACAAAATTTATTTAAAGAGGTGAAGAAAATGATAAAGAAGTTATACCCTTATATGAAAAAGTATAAAAAGTATTTATTTTTAGGGGTTGCATGTGCTGTTTTAGAAGTTGTTTTTGAACTTTTAATACCACTGGTAATGGCTAAAATAGTAGACGTAGGAATATCGTTAGGTGATACTGGATATACCATTAAAATGGGGTTATTAATGGTTTGCATGGCAATGATATCACTAAGCTTTGGTCTTGCATTATCAAAATTTGCAGCTATAGCAGGACAAGGCTTTGGAGCAGAACTTAGAGAGGCTGAATATATTAAGATTCAAAGTTATTCATTTAATAATATTGAAAAATTCAGCACTTCGTCATTGATTACTCGTTTAACTACGGATATAACAATGATTCAAAACTCAATGACAATGGGAATAAAATTACTAGTTAGAGCACCTATGATGCTTATATGTGCTTGTGTTTTAGCTATAACAATAAGTCCTAAATTAGCAATGATATTTCTAGTATCAATTCCTGTTTTAGTAATATCTATAGGTCTTATTATTAAGACTGTTAAACCAAGATTTGATATTATGCAAAAGAAGATTGATAATATCAATACAGTAGTACAGGAAAATTTAATTGGTATTAGAGTAGTTAAGTCATTTGTTAGACAAGCTAAGGAAAAAGAAAAGTTTAAAACAAGTAATGATGATTTAGTAAATGCATCCACTAGTGCTTTTGGACTAGTTGTTTTAAATATGCCAATTATGCAGGCTGTTGTATTCTCTAGTGTAATAGGAATACTGTGGTTTGGAGGAAATATGGTTTATGCAGGAACATTAACTGTTGGTAAGTTAACAAGTTTCATGACATATTCATTCCAAATTCTAATGGCGCTAATGATGATTTCTATGGTTCTTATGATGATATCAAGATCAGTAGCATCTGCTTCACGTATTTTAGAAGTGTTAGAAGAAGAACCAGATATAGTTGATCCAGCTAATGCAGTTATGGAAGTTGAAGATGGTGAAATCGAGTTTAGAAATGTTAGCTTTAAATATGAAGATGATAGCGAAGAAGAAAATCTTGAAAATATCAACATAAAAATTAAAGCTGGCGAAACAGTAGGTATTATTGGAAGTACAGGTGCTGGTAAGACAAGCTTAGTACAACTTATACCAAGATTATATGATGCCACTAATGGTGAAGTATTTGTTGGTGGTAGAAATGTTAAGGAATATAACATAGAAGCCTTAAGAAACTCTGTAGCCATGGTACTGCAAAAGAATACACTATTTAGTGGAACAATTGCTGAAAATTTAAGATGGGGTAATGCTGAAGCAACAGAAGCACAAATTGAAGCAGCAGCAACATCATCTTGTGTAGATGAATTTATCGATAGATTACCAGGAAGATATGATATGCATATTGAGCAAGGTGGAGTAAATGTTTCTGGTGGACAAAAACAAAGACTTTGTATTGCTAGAGCTATTCTTAAGAATCCAAAGGTAATTATCCTTGATGATAGTACAAGTGCAGTAGATACAGCAACAGATGCTAAGATTAGAAAAGCTTTTGCAGAAGATTTAAAAGATACTACTAAGATAATAATTGCACAAAGGGTTAATTCAGTTTGTGAAGCTGATAAAATAATTGTCATGGATGATGGAAGAATCGATGATATTGGTACACATGATGAATTAATGGCAAGATGTGAAATATATAAAGATGTATACAAGTCTCAACAGGAAGGGGTGGGGTTACGTGAGTAAGGATAAAATGCATCCAGTGGGAAAAGGTACAGATGGAAAGAAAATGCCAGGTGGCAAACCTAAACCTAAGAATATGAAAAAGACATTAGGTACTTTATTAAGGTACTTAGGTAAATATAAGTTATTTTTAGTTATAGTATTAGTACTTGTAGTATTTAATTCATTTGCCATGGTAGCAGGTTCATATTTCTTAAAACCATTAGTTAATAATTATATACTTCCAGGAGATTTTGCAGGATTGGCAAAGATGCTGGTAATACTGGGAGCAATCTTCTTAGGAGGAGCTTGTTCAGCCTATGGTTATGGAAGAATTATGGTACATGTTTCTCAAAATACCATTAGAGATATAAGAAGAGATTTATTTAATAAGATGCAAGATCTTCCTATTAAATATTTTGATAGAAATACTCATGGTGATTTAATGAGTCTTTACACAAATGATATTGATAATATTGGTGAAGCATTAAATAACAGCGTTGCCAATATTATGTCATCATCACTTTCATTTATAGGAATGATTGTTATGATGGTTGTATTAAGCCCAATATTAAGTTTAATAACAATATCATTTTTAGCATTAATGATTTTTATAATTAAAAAGATTGGTTCTAAGAGTAAATATTACTTTGGAATGCAACAAAAAAATATTGGTAAGTTAAATGGTTATATTGAAGAAATGATTGAAGGGCAAAAGGTTATTAAGGTGTTCTGTCATGAAGATAAGGCCATTGAAGATTTTAAGAAGTATAATGAAGAGTTAAGAGAATCATCTACAGGTGCTCAAGCCTTTGGTGGATATATGATGCCAATGCTTGGTAATATGTCTCATATGAATTATGCTATTACATGTTGTGTTGGTGGACTTTTAACCATTGCAGGAAAGTTTGACCTAGGTTCATTAGTCTCTTTCCTTCAATATACAAAGCAAGTATCTAATCCTATAGCTCAAGTATCACAACAGGTAAATATGATATTAGCTGCTCTTGCAGGTGCTGAAAGAATATTTGCAGCTCTTGGAGAAGAAGAAGAAGTTGACAATGGACAAGTTACTCTTACTAGAGTTGAGGTAGCAGCAGACAATACATTAAAAGAAACTACTAAAAATACAGGACGTTGGGCTTGGAAGCTTAAAGATGGAAGCCTTAAATTGCTTACAGGTGATGTTAGATTTAAAGATGTTGTCTTTGGATATAATGAAGAAAAAATAGTATTAAAGGATATTAATCTTTTTGCTAAGCCAGGACAAAAGATTGCTTTTGTTGGTTCAACAGGAGCAGGTAAAACAACAATAACAAATTTAATAAATAGATTCTATGAAATCAATAGTGGTAAGATTACTTATGATGGAATAGATGTTAAAGATATTAAGAAAGCAGATTTAAGAAAATCGCTGGGAGTAGTATTACAAGATACTCACTTATTTACAGGTACAATAGCTGATAATATTAGATATGGTAATTTAGATGCAACAGATGAAGAAGTAATTGCAGCTGCTAAGCTTGCCAATGCTCATTCATTTATCAAGCACTTACCACATGGATATGATACAGTATTAACTGGTGATGGTGAAGGATTATCACAAGGTCAAAGACAATTGTTAAATATTGCTAGAGCAGCAGTGGCAAACCCACCAGTACTTATTATGGATGAGGCTACTAGCTCAATTGATACAAGAACAGAAAAGCTTATTGCAGAAGGTATGGATAAGCTTATGGAAGGAAGAACTGTATTTGTTATAGCACACAGACTTTCAACTATTAAAAACTCTGAAGCAATAATGGTACTTGAACAAGGACAAATTATTGAAAGAGGAAATCATGATGAGCTTCTTGAAATTGGTGGAAGATATTATCAACTTTATACAGGAAAAGCACAATTAGATGCCGAAGAAGCAATATAGATAGAAATGAAAAATGGAAACTCTTATTAATTAGGAGTTTTCTTTTTTTTAATAAAATATAAAAAAGCAACTCCATAAGTCTATTATTATTTGAAAAAAAGAATTATAATATTTTTAAAAGAAGGGATTTTATGGTTTGGAGAGTATTGTTTTATTTATATGTTATTGCAGCTTTTTCAGTGCCAGTCTTTTGGATTTATAAATTGATACAAAGTTTCTTTGGTAAAAGAGGAATATTTATAAATAAAAAGTTTATTTTAAATAATGAGAAGGTAGAGGTATTTTACTCTTTTATTGTGATAGCTTTAAGCAGTTTTAATTTATTATGTATTAGTAGTTTAGTAGATACAGGTATACCTCTTGAAAGATATGAATTAAATGGTCAGTATTTAAATAGCTATACGCCTTTATCTTTTCAGCATATTTTAACCTTTGCAGTGCTTTTTATTTTAGGATTGCTAGTATATTTTATCTTGATAAATTTCAATGGAAAAATGGCACCTTTACTTTATGTCATAAGCTGTAGCATACTTTTAATTAATATAGCATTAAACGTCATATATTTTACTCATACTTTTAAAGTAAATGACTGGGAGTTTGCCTCTTCTTATATAATTAAGGCTTTAGGACGTCATTTAATTTATTTGAGCATGATGTATGTGGTACTTTTAAAGCAATCTATGGATAAGGTAATAAGTGTAGAAGGAGAAAAAAATAAAATCTATAAGAATGTATTAGTAAATAAGCTATACAGAATTTTTATAAAGTATGAAACTAATGTTGGCTTTTGGACATTGTTTATTTTTCCTGTGCTTTTAGCTATTCAGCTATTCCTTGTATTATTTGGCCAAAAGCCTGATAGTTTTATTCAAGTGTTTTTAGATACTAGTACGTATAATTATTCTAAGGTTATACCGCCAGATCCAGTGATACTTCCAGGGGATGGACACTATTTATGTACGGTGGCAGCTAGAGGTCATGAAAATTTGGTGAAGCCTTTAAGAAGTGGTATTAGACGCGGTAAACGAATAACTGTAAACAGGCAGCTTATGGTAGCCAATGCTTTTGAAAATATTTTAGAAGAATATACGCCAACAATTCATAAAATAATTAGATATATTTATGATAAGTACGGGTATCCATTAAGCAAGCATATAAATACTAAATTTTCTGCGGATATAGTTTATATTCTTATGAAACCGCTGGAGTGGATTTTTTTAGTTGTTTTATATTGTGTAGATGATAATCCAGAAAATCGCATTAATATTCAATACAGTGAATTAAGGAATTGACCATAGTTCACTGTTACCTAATGCAGTATTCATAAGCAATACTGTATTTTTTTATGTCACAAAATAGAAGTAATGTTCAATATATAGTAACAACATTTACTGCAAACAGAAGTAGAATCAGTTATATTTCAATATAAATTTTAATATATATTATGGAGTTATTAGTTTAATTTATAAGAAATTATAAGGCAGGGAGGTGGAGTAATGGTAAATATATGTCCAAGATGTGGAAAGGTGCTGAAGGATTCAAAATATTGTGATAGCTGTGGTGGGGTAATCAGTATTGCTGAGGGAATTCAAGAATATGAAGAGTGTACTCTTACCAATAATTTTTACAAGATAAAATCAAAGGTAAGCTATGAAGATTTTATTTTCCATAGGAAAACTATTGAAAATCCTCAATATGTTGATGAAGAAAATCAAGAAATTTACTTTTTAAAAAAAGAAAATAGCAAGTCTTTGCATCAATATATAGGTGATAGGAAGCTGGAATTAAATGAGATAAATACAATTATCATAAGGCTTATAAAAATATTTAAAGAACTTGCAGAAGAGAAGCTCATTATAAGTGCTATTAACCTAGAAGATTTTTGGCTAAATGGCGATGATATAGAAAGCTTAAAGCTATTTAATAGACGTAGATTTATAAGGAATAAAGCAATTGTAGATAACTTTGATTATGGATATTCCATAAGTTCACCGGAGGTATTAAATAAGGTTGAAGGAAAACTAGATGAGGAGTCTAATGTTTATATCTTTGGCAAGCTTTTATTACAACTTATATTAAATAACTTTGGAATCCTAAGTGATGATGAAGAAATGTATTATGGATATAATTTAAGGTTATTTAGAGGTGATCTGCCATATAAGTTTCATAATTTTATCATGAGATGCTTAAATATTACTAAGGAAAAAAGATTTAAATCCATTAAAGAATTGGAGGAAAGATATAAGTATCTCATTGAAGAAAGACATAATATTGAAAAGGCAAAACTAAAGGTAAAAAGCCTTGGCAGTACTAATGTAGGTGTAAATAAATTGAAAAAGGCCTTAAGAGATATGCATATAAAAAAATATGAAGATGAAAATGAGTTTAATGAAGATATGTTTTTAGTGATGAAGGATGAAAAAAAGGAAGTTACCCTTTTAGCCCTAGGAGATGGAGTATCAACGGCAAAACTAGGGTCAGGGAAAGAAGCCAGCTCCATCTTAAGAAAGAATATAATAGAAGCTTTTAAGGAAAAGGGATCTCTTCTAAAGGATGAAACTAATATTAAGGAATTTTGTAGTAAAGTAATTACAAAATCGAATATAGATATTATTGAATCCATAAAAACAAAGGTAGACATAAGAAAAGAACCACCATCAGGAATTATGGCCAGTACATTGATATTAGCCATTGTGGTAGGAAACAGAATGTATTACACATCCATAGGTGATAGTAGGCTCTTTATATATAGTGAAAAAGATGGACTTAACTTACTAAATTATGAAGATAATGTGATGAATTTAAAATTAGCTAATGGAACGCCTTGGGATAAGGTGGTGAATTCAGAAGGTAGACATGCCATAACAAGATATATAGGGGGAGGATCTTTTAAAGATGGCAATCTTTTTCCTAGGAAATTTAATATCAGTATACATTGTCTAGAATTAGAACCAGGTGAGATAATTATTATTTGTTCCGATGGAGTCACTGATTATATAAATAAATCTTACTATAATGATGACTTATGGAAAGTTACAGAAAGCCTTGAAAGAATAATAAAAGAAAATAAGCAAAAGTCATTGGAGGTATTAAATAACAAGATAATAACTGAAGCTAACTTAAATGGTGGAGGAGACAATATAACCATTATAACTTCTAAAATTTTAAAATAATTTCATGGAGGGGACTAAATGCAAGATTTAGTAATAAAGACTGGAGCTAATATTCCATATTTGCTTTCAGATAATGAAGAGAAAAATATCATTGTAAGGGTTGGAGTACAGCCTAGCGATGAAATAAGAAAAGACTTTATGGAAAAAGAAAAAGTAAATTCAGGGGTAGATTTATGTTTAGTGTTAGATGTTAGTGTATCCATGACAGATGTTATAGAAGAAGATAATGTTGAGTATGGTAGTAGGTTTGAAGTAGCTAAAAAAGCAGTGGAAAGTTTAATAAAAAATAGCAGTGAAGAAGATAACTTAAGTTTAATAACTTATAATGATTTACCAACAGTAGTATTTAAAAATATCAGCGGCAGAAATAAAGATTTTATGTTAACAGAATTAAATAAGGTAACTGTATCAGGTAATACAAATATTTCAGCAGCCATAAGAGAAGCAAGGATATTAATGAAGGAAGAAACCAGCGATAAGGTAAAGAAGATAATTTTTGTTACTGATGGTATTCCCACCTGTGATACTGAAGAAGATGGCATTAGAGAAGCTGAATATTTAGGTGATGATAGTATTTCACTAGATTGTCTTGGTGTAGGAAATAAAGATATCAAGTTTTCCTTCCTAGAGAAGCTTTCAATACCTAGCAATGGTAGAACAGATATCATTTCCAATGGTGAAGAAGCTGTGAAGATATTCCATAATTTATTTGATAAATCAAAACAAGTAATCATGACTAATGTAAAACTTAGACTTACTGAGATAAGTCCTCTTGTAAGAATTACTGATCATTATAGAGGGACTCCAGAAAAAAAGTATTTAGGTAAGGCCAAGATTTCTTCTGATAGAGAATATGTCATTAATATAGGTCAGATAGAAAAAGATCAGCTTTATAACTTCTATTTTAATGTAACGGTATCCAGTAGAGTTAACTTAAAGGGACCTTTTAATATCATGAAGACTGCTGTGGAATATTGTATACCGGATATGTATGGTGATAAGGTAAAGACCAATGCCAACGTAGTGGTGGTGGAATTTGGTACAGATAGTAGAAGAAGCAGATATAGAGTTGGTGATATTGAGAGAAATTTTAAGATGGTAGAAATCAAGCGATATGAAGATGAAATTGAAGAGGATTCTAAAGATGGTAATGATGCTAGGGTAATAAATAATCTTCAAAGAATCATAGGCATTTGTGAATACTTGAAAAATGAAGAGCTTATTACTGGTTATAAAGGAATATTAGAAAAGTATCGTGAAGAAAAGAAGCTTGATATGTCCAAGATGAATGAAAATAGAAATACCAGTACCAAGATAGGTGATGATGGGCTTATTAATCTGCCTCTAGACATAGAATCAATTTTTGAAGACCAATAATGGGAGGGAGCAAGATAAATGGAAAAAAAAATATGCATAAAGAATTCCTGTGGCAAGATTTATACTCCGGAAAATGATGAAGAATATGAAACAAGAACATGTTGTGGAATATGTGGTGCGCCAGTGGAAGTAGATTTAGGAGATTATCCTTATGAAATAGTGGAAGAAGAAAGAATCGTTAAAAAAATAGAACCTCTTCCAGGAGAAGGACCAAGGATTCTTATCTATAAAGGAAGAGAAATTGCTGCAGTAGTTAATCTTGAATATGATGAAACTATCATAGGACGACAAAGTATTAACTCAATACCTGATATAGACATGACTAGTATAGATGAAGATAGAAATGTCAGTAGGCAGCATGCCATGATTTATAAGGAAGATGGTAACTTTTATTTAAGAAAGCTTTCAGCTTCCAATGCATTGCATGTTAATACTGAACCAGTAATAGATGAAGATGTTAAATTAAATGATGGAGATATGATAGTATTAAGCAGGAAATATGGATTACAATTTATAGCACAGTAGGTGATGTATTTATGTGGAAGTGTTGTAGATCACTTAATAGAAATTTTCAAGAGTTTACCATTGAATGTGGTGAAAAGGATGAAACATTAAAAGCTCCAATAACCATTGGAGAAGGAAGATATGAAATCAAGGATATAAAATCTGCTGATGGAGGCTTTGGTATAGTATATAAAGCTATTGATAAAAAGCTTAATAATAGGAATGTACTTATAAAAGCCAGAAGGTATGATAATATTCCAGGACTATTTAGTTATGCTTACGACAAATCAAGAGATGATGAAATAAGGGATATGAGAGAAGAAATATCCTTTGAAATAAAATGTCTTAAGGCATTTAAAAATAGTGGTGAAAGCAGGATGCCTAATATAAATGATGTGGTCTACGATTACTGTCCAGAAATTCATGGACCACATATAGATGTGGATGGTGTCAGGTTTTATTGTGAAGATGAAGAAATATATAATAATGAACCATATATAGTTATGCAGATGATAGATGGAGAAAACCTAGGACATTATGTTAATATGGGATTTAATTATGTGATGAATGATAGAAATTATACCAATATAAGACGTTGGGAAAATGATGTGATGGAATATGCCCTGGAGCTTACCACTATCCTCTCCAATTTTCACCAGCGACATAAATCAAAAATTTATCCTAAATATAATAAACAATACTTTATTTATCAAGATTTAAAACCTGATAATATTATAATCACCAGCAGGCTTTTTATTACACTCCTTGATTTTGGTTCAATGAACCTTGTGTTAGAAAATGATGATGAAGAAGTCATCAGCAATATAAAGGGAGCAGGTATACCAGGAGCAGGAACTTTTGGTTATAAACCACCGGAATTTAGAAGTGGTAGTGCATCTTTAGCTAAGCTAGATGAAAGAGCTGATATATATACCTTAGGTGCAACTCTTTATCATTTATTAAGATGTAAGCCTTTAACAGAAGAATTAAAAACAGAAGATACCATAATTCCCATAGAAAGATTGATGGATATGGGGTATTTAGATGAAACAGCCAGCCTTGTGAAGAAATGCACTGAATATAGTAAGGAAGATAGATATAAGAATGTAATGGAAGTGAGGACTGAAATTCTCAAGAACATGGAATTAATAAGGAGAAATATGCTATGACCATGGAAAATATAAATGAAAGATGGAAGATATTATCCTTAGAAGAAATTGAAGAACGATGCAAGGGAAATTTTAATTGGGTAAAGGAGGTGGAAGAAAGAACAGATACTCTTACCAAGATAAATATGGCATATGATCAATCGGTGAAAAGGCTTGTGATAGCAAAGAGTACATGCTATAGAGAAAAGGACTTAAAGGAAGGGCGCATAGAAGAAAGAAGAGAATATTTAATGCAACAATTAAATATCTTAAATGATATTTCATCAATGCTTTTGCCAGAGCCCTTAGATTGGTTTAAGACCATAAATGATGAATTGGAAGATGAATATAGCTTCAGTGAGCCTATCTTAATTTTAGATTATATACCAGGTATAGATTTAAGAAGTAAAATCAGAGAAAAGGTATTTACCGATGAATTCGGTAAGGTACAGGTTAATAGGATAATAAAGCTTTGTCGTAAGATATTAGCATTTTTAAAGGTATTGGAAGAGAAAGGCTATGGTGTAGTAGGATTAAGTGATGAGCATATCGTCATTCTCAATGATGATGTACCTAGGTTTGTAGGCTTAAGTCACATATGTAAGATGAGGGAAGGGTACTTGGATATAGGACATTTAAATTTTGAAAGAACCATTTATGGATATTCAGCGCCAGAACTTAATGATTACAATAGTAATGCTCGTTTTAATATAAGAGGAAGGCAAGTGGGAGCTTTTTCCCTTGGAGTGCTAATGCATCAAATAATCTGTAGCAGATATAAGTTTGCGTCCAGTGATATAAAGGGAGGAGCCTTTGTTTATCCCAATGCAACCACAGGAGATTTTATTATAGATGTTAATAATAAAAGTTATAAGGGGAAGCTTCTTCATATGCTTATAACAGATTTATGCAGACATGAAGTAAGTGAAAGGTTAATTGATTATGATGAAATTGAAAGGCGCCTTATGGAAATAGAAGAAGCAGACGATGGTGATATTTATAGAGTAAAGCCTATAAGAAACAGTACAATTCACATTCATCGCCAAAATAAGAAGGGATTTTTAGATAAGTTAAAGGAGATTTTAGGATTAAATTAATAAATTATTTGTGTATAAGGAAGTGACAGAGTGGAAGAAAAATTGGAATTAAAGTTTGCACAAATAGATAAAAGTGGAGCCATAAACTTTACTGATAAATGGATATTATCAGAATATAACAATGGGGCTTTCTTTTTAACTAAGGATAATAAGTCATTGATTGGTAGACGTATAATAATGATAGATGATAATGAAGAGGAAATATGGACATCAAAAATAATGTATATGGACAATGTATTTTTTGATAGCGATAAGATTAAGTATAATTGCTTATCATCTAATGCTATTAATATTAAAAATATACCTAATATAAATAAAATCTATCGTGTATATGTGGAAGGTACAGAACTATATACTAATTTGTTCATAGAAATGGCAACTGATGAAGATGGAATTGTTTTTAATGAAGAAGTAAATGGTCAGAAGAAATCCATTTGTGATTATCTAAAAGGAGCCATTAGTAATTTACAAAATGAAAGTAAGTATACCTTTTTCCACAATAAATCTAGCATTAACTTTGTGAGATTTGCTCATAATAAATTTCAGTTTTCAGCAGTAGATAAGGATAACGGTAATATATGGCTAGAAGTGGAATATAAGACACCAGCAGAAGAGGAAGCTTTAAGGGAAGCAGTAAGAAAGATTAAAAATGAATTTAAAGAAATAAATCTAGTTGAAGTCAGCAAGGACGAAGAAAAGTTTGCTTCCATTGCAGAAATTATAGTTAAAAATTAAATGGAGGATGTCGCATTAAGAATAAATAATACAATATGTTGTGTTAGTTTTTAATTATTAAAACAATATATTGTATATAAAATTTTTAGTGCGACATCCCCTTTTAGTTAAAGAGGTGGAGATGGAATTATAAATAAACTTGAATAAAAGACATACATGAATTACAATAGACTAGGAATATCTATAATAACGAATTATAGATTATCAATGATGAATTAAAGAAAAAACTCCAGCGGTAGCGGAGTTTAGGTAATTATAGATTAAAATTTAGGAGGATGACAAATTGGCAGATTACATAAATGAGATTAAGAAAAGAAGAACCTTTGCAATCATATCTCACCCTGATGCTGGTAAGACAACATTAACAGAAAAGTTCCTATTATACGGAGGAGCAATTAGGCTTGCAGGTTCTGTAAAAGCAAGAAAGGCATCAACACATGCTGTTTCAGACTGGATGGAAATAGAAAAACAAAGAGGGATTTCTGTTACTTCATCAGTAATGCAGTTTAACTACTCAGGACACTGCATCAACATATTAGATACTCCAGGACATCAAGACTTCTCTGAAGATACATATAGAACTCTTATGGCTGCTGACTCTGCAGTAATGGTTGTAGATGCTGCTAAAGGGGTGGAAGATCAAACAAGAAAGTTATTCCATGTATGCTCATTAAGAGAGATGCCAATCTTCACTTTCATCAATAAGATGGATAGAGAAGCACAAGATCCATTCCAATTACTTGAGGATATTGAAAGCGAACTTGGAATCAAGACATATCCAATGAATTGGCCAATAGGTTCAGGTAAGGAATTTAAAGGTGTTTATGACAGAAAGAATGAAAGAATCATAGCTTTCAATGGTGGTAATCATGGTGCTACAGAAGTTGAGGCAATAGAAGGTTCTGTAGATGATGAAAGATTTAGAGAAATCTTAGGATCAGCACTTCATGATAAGTTAATGGAAGATATTGAACTTCTTGATATAGCTGGTGATGAATTTGATGTGGAAAAAGTAAGAACAGGAGAATTAACTCCAGTATTCTTTGGATCTGCCTTAACTAATTTTGGAGTTGAGCCATTCTTAGAAAACTTCTTAGAAATGACTACATCACCACTTCCAAGACAATCAAACATTGGAGAAATAGATGTATTTGATGAAAATTTCTCAGCTTTTGTATTTAAGATACAAGCTAATATGAACAAAGCTCATAGAGATAGAATTGCTTTCATGAGAATATGTTCAGGTAAATTCCAAAAAGGATTAGAAGTTTTCCATATGCAAGGTGGTAAGAAAGTTAAACTTGCTCAACCACAACAATTTATGGCTCAAGATAGAGAAATAGTAGAAGAAGCATATGCAGGAGATATCATTGGGGTATTTGATCCAGGAATCTTCTCAATTGGAGATACATTATGTATGCCTTCAAAGAAATTTAAATTTGAGGGAATTCCAACATTTGCACCAGAACACTTTGCCAGAGTTAGACCAGTGGACACTATGAAGAGAAAACAATTCGTTAAGGGTGTTACACAAATAGCACAAGAAGGTGCAATTCAAGTATTTAGAGAAAATCATGTTGGTATGGAAGAAATTATCGTTGGAGTTGTAGGGGTACTACAATTTGAAGTTCTTGAATATAGACTAAAGAGTGAATATAACGTTGAAATTAAGATGGATAGACTTCCATTTAGATATGTAAGATGGATAGAAAATAATGACATAGATATAGATAAGTTAAACTTAACTTCCGATGCTAAGAAGGTAAAAGACTTTAAGGATAGAAACATATTAATATTCCAAAATGATTGGGGTATCAATTGGGCTTTAGAACATAATAAAGGTTTAATACTTTCAGGTGTAGGAAAAAGTGATGAATAATTAAATTAAATAAAGTAATATTAAAAAAAGACATCAAATTTGAGTAAATTTGATGTCTTTTTGTTATGTTGAATTTTATATTAATTAAAATTTTTAATATAAATAAAAATAAAATAGTATTAAAAAAATAATAAAAAGATTAATATTTCCAAAAATAGAAAAAATATAATGTTGAAAGAAAGAAGTTTATATCATAAATTTTAGAACGAAACTTTATGTTTATATATTAAAAGAGTGTTATACTTAATTAGGTATTAATGTTAAATAATGGGTTGATAATTTTGTTAAAAAATATTTTATTCAAGTTAATGAAGAAAGAATATGAAATGAGGAGGAAAGCTAATGATAAGCAATGTACTAACAGAATATGTATTAAAAAATAGGAAGACTAAAGTTGGAATTTTACTTTTATTAGATTTTTCTTTAATAATATTCTCATATTTTTTATCTTATATATTTAGATTTTATTTAGAGTATATGACTTTTAATGAAATAATAACATATTTTATTGGAAATTTTAATAGGATAATTTTAGCAACTATAATATATATTACAGTATTAGCAATATTTAAGCAGTATAATAGCATTTGGTCTTTAGCAGGAGTTTCAGAATTAAGCAAAGGAATTATTGCAGTTACAGTAGCTTATGTATTAAATGCTATATTATCATTAGTGTCAACAAACAGAATACCAATTATGGTAACTACTTTATCAGCAATATTTATTATGGTTTCTTGTAATGGTCTTAGATTAAGTTGGAGAATATTAAGACGAGCAATTATTTTTAATACAACCATTAAAAATAAAAACTTTAAAAGAGTATTAGTTATTGGAGCAGGTTCAGCAGGGGCTTTAGTAGTAAGAGAATTAAGCAAAAGACCAGAACTAAAAAAGAGAGTTGTGGGAATTATTGATGATGATAAACAGAAGCTAGGAACTTATATAGATGGAATAAGAATATTAGGCAATAGATATGATATAAAGCAAATAGTTTATGAAAAGGATGTTGAAGAAGTAGTAATTGCTATTGCTAATTTAGAAAAAAAGACATTAAAAGAATTAATTAATGAATGTAAAGAATTAAAAGTTCAAGTTAAAATAATGCCAGGTCTTAATGAGATGATAGATGGTAAATTTTCTATTGATAGCATTAGAGATGTGGATGTTAATGATTTATTAGGTAGAGAAACTGTGAAACTTGATTACAGTGGAATAGCTGATTATTTGCAAGAAAAAATAGTATTAGTAACTGGTGGGGGAGGTTCTATAGGTTCAGAGTTGTGCCGTCAAATAGTAAGATTCAATCCAAAACAACTTATTATATTAGATATTTATGAAAATAATGCTTATGAAATTCAAATGGAGTTAAAAAGAAATTATCCAGAGCTTAACTTAGTAACTCTTATAGGCTCTGTAAGAGATAAAGTAAGATTAGAGCATGTATTTAATCAGTATAAGCCTCAAGTTGTTTTCCATGCAGCAGCTCATAAGCATGTGCCGTTAATGGAAGATAGTCCATGTGAAGCTATTAAAAATAATGTTATGGGCACATTGAATGTAGCAGAAGCAGCAAGTAAATACAATGTTGAAAGGTTTGTTCTAATATCAACAGATAAAGCAGTAAACCCAACAAATGTTATGGGAGCCAGCAAGAGACTTTGTGAAATGATAATACAAGCAATTAATAAAGAAAGTAAAACTGATTTTGTGGCAGTTAGGTTTGGCAATGTATTAGGTTCCAATGGATCAGTGGTTCCGTTATTTAAAAAGCAAATTGCTAAGGGAGGACCTGTTACCCTTACTCATAAAGAAATAACAAGATTTTTTATGACTATTCCAGAAGCAGCACAGCTTGTACTGCAAGCCGGTGTTTATGCAAAAGGTGGAGAAATATTTGTTCTTGATATGGGAGAACCAGTTAAGATATATGACTTAGCGAAAAACTTAATTAAGCTTTCAGGTTTTGAACCTAATAAGGATATTGAAATAGAAGTAACAGGGTTAAGGCCAGGTGAAAAATTATATGAAGAACTTCTTATGGATGAAGAGGGATTAAAGAATACAGCTCACGAAAAGATTTTTATTGGTAAGCCAGGATACTTTAATTTAGTAAAATTGAAAAAAGCTATTTCAAGATTAATGTATATTTCAAGTAAAAACGATATGGTGGAGTTGAGAAATACATTAAAAAGTATAGTACCAACTTACAAGGAAAATATAGAAGAATCAACAAGTATGGCAAAGGAAGAAATAGCAGCAACTACAACTTTCAAGTGATAAATAATTATGATAATAAGAGGTGTTTAGTATGAGTAGTGAGAGGATATTTTTAGCATCACCACATATGGGAGGATTAGAAAGGGAGTTTGTTAAGGAAGCTTTTGATACAAATTGGATTGCGCCATTAGGGCCAAATGTGAATGAGTTTGAAAAAGAACTATCAGAATATGTAGGAGTTAAATCAGCAGCTGCTTTAAGTTCAGGTACCAGTGCTATTCATTTAGCAGTGAAGCTTTTAGGTATAACAAAAGGAGATTATGTTCTTTGTTCAGCTTTAACATTTTGTGCAAGCTGTAATCCTATAGTATATGAAGGTGGAATTCCAGTATTTATAGATTCAGAGCCAGAAAGCTTTAATATGTCACCAAAAGCTTTAAAAAAGGCCTTGGAAGATTTAAAAGTAAAAGGAATAACTCCAAAGGTAGCAATTGTTGTTAACCTTTATGGTAATAGTGCAAATATAGAAGCCATTAAGGAGTTATGTGATTCGTATAATGTAAAAATTATTGAAGATGCAGCAGAAAGTTTAGGTTCTACTTATAAAGGTAAGATGAGTGGAACTTTTGGAGATATAGGAATATATTCTTTTAATGGTAATAAGATAATTACTACATCTGGAGGAGGAGCTTTGGTATCAAATAATGATGAGTATGTGAAAAAAGCTAGATTTTTATCAACACAAGCTAAAGAAGCTATGCCTTATTATGAACATAAAGGAATAGGTTATAACTATAGAATGAGTAATGTGGTGGCAGGAATAGGTCGTGGTCAATTAAGAGTATTAGACAGAAGAGTAAAAGAGAAAAACCATATTTTTAAAACATACAAGGAAGCATTTAAAGAAATTGATGATATAAAGATGATGCCAATAACAGAAGGGTGTACAAGCAATCAATGGTTATCAGTAATAACATTAAAGGAAGAAAGTAAAGTTAAGCCAACAGATATAATTGAAGCTTTAGAAAAAGAAAATATAGAATCAAGACGTATTTGGAAGCCAATGAACTTACAACCTATATATAAGGACAATATGTTTTATAGTCACAATGAAAGCGGTATAAGCGTTGGAGAAGATATATTTAATAGGGGTGTGTGTCTTCCATCTGACACTAAGATGACCAATGATGATTTAAAAAGAGTTATTGAAATAATTAAAAATCTTTTTTAATTAATATAAAAGAGGTGAATTGATATTAAAGGGAATATTTTATATGAAATTGCTAAAAGGTTTTTAGATATTATTATTTCATTGACAGCCTTAGTAGTTTTATCACCTATATTAATTATAGTAGCAATTCTTGTTTATTTTAATTTAGGAAGTCCTGTATTTTTTGTGCAAGAGAGAGTTGGTAAAGATAATAAGGTATTTAAAATGATTAAATTTAGATCAATGAAAGATAGTAAAGATAAAAACGGCAATTATTTAAGTGATGAAGAAAGATTAACTCCTTTTGGAGCTAAGCTTAGAAGTTTAAGCGTAGATGAACTTCCAGAGCTTATTAATATATTAAAGGGAGATATGAGTATTGTTGGGCCAAGACCTCTTTTAACACAATACTTATCTTTATATAGTGAAGAGCAAAGTAAAAGACATGATGTAAGACCAGGATTAACAGGTTGGGCGCAAATCAATGGCAGAAACTCAATTACTTGGACTGAAAAATTTAATTTAGATGTTTGGTATGTAAAAAATAGAAATCTTTTACTAGATTTAAAGATAATATTTTTAACTATGAAGAAGGTAATTATTAAAGAAGGTATTAATCAAGAAAATAATGCTACAATGGAGTATTTCAATGGAAGCAACTAATAGATAAAATGCTAGGAGGAAATTAAATGGAAGAGAATTTAATTAGTATAAGTGAAATATTAAGAAGCTTCAAGAAAAGATTATGGATAATTATTCTTATAACATTAATTACCACAATTTTAGGTTTTAGTAGGACAATAGGTATTGGACCATCTTATTCAGGTTTTATGAAAGTATTAATAAGTACTAGTGAAAAAGAAATGGATTATTATTCTGAAGATCAAATTGAGTATTATAGTAATTTTTGCAAAATATTTATTGAAATTATAAAGGCTGGAGATTACTTAGAAAAACCACTTAAAAGAAATCATGTTGAAACAAATTATGAAACTGTAAAAAATAATATAGGAATTACTCCAGGAGCAAATGCACCTATATTTACAATTTCATATAGTGGTGGAAATAAAGAGGAGGTAGAGAAAATTATAGATACTATTTATGATTGTTTAATTAGTGAATTAAAAGAAATTCAACCTGATGTAAAGTCAAAAATAGTTTCTGATATAAATGTAAGTACTATATATCCAAATAAAAAGAAACCTATAATATTAGGTTTTGCTATAGGGTTAATTTTTTCAAGTGGAATAGTTATGGTCTTAATATATTTAGATGGAAGTGTGAAAAATAGAAAGCAATTAGAAAAGATAACAGGTTTACCTATATTAGGAATAATACCTACACACGAAAAAGAGTTTGAAAGGGTGGTAAGAAAAAATGTTCATAGTAGATAAATTACCCAAATCAATTACAGCAGAAAGTTATAGATCCCTTAGAACCAATATTCAGTATTCATCTATTGATAAGCAAGTAAAAACATTAGTAGTGACAAGTTCTAATGCTGGAGAAGGCAAATCAACAGTTGCTGGTAATTTAGCTTATACATTTTTTCAAAATGGGAAGAGAGTATTGATAATAGATTGTGATTTAAGAAAGCCATCTCTTCATAGAAAATTTAATGTTTCCAATGAAGAAGGGTTAACAGATGTTTTAGTTGGTACATCTAAATTAAATAATGTAATGAAAAAGATAGATGATAATTTATATCTGCTTACCACAGGAACTTTACCACCAAATCCTGCAGAAATTATAGGATCAAATACTATGGAGAACTTTTTAGAGCAATGTAAAATTAATTTTGATTATATAATTTTAGATACTCCACCAATATTACCAGTAACAGATTCGAAGCTATTAGCAATAAAGGCAGATGCTACAGTAGTTGTTGTACGATCTGAGGTAAGTAAATCAAAACATGTATCACAAGCTTTTAAAGAGTTGGAGAAGGTAAATGCTAATATTATAGGAACGATTTTAAATGATGTAGAAATGTATTCAGAAAAATTATATTATGATTACTCAAATAAAAGTAAGAAAAGTAAATTTATAAATTTAAGAAATGTAATAAAGATTTAAACAAATTATAAGGTAGCGGTTGTTATGAAAAATATAGTTATTGTTGGAGCAGGAGGCGTAGGTCGAGAGGTTTCTTTGATAATACAACAGATAAATAGGTTAGAGCCAACTTGGAACTTGATTGGATATATAGATGATAATCCAGAAAATTGGGGTAATGTTGTAAATGGATATGCAGTTTTAGGTGGAATTGATTCTCTTACTATGATGAGTAAAGATATTTATGTGGTAATTGCTATTGCTAATTATGAGGTTAAAAAGAGAATTGTAACAAAATTAAATAATAAATTTAAGTTTGCTACAATTGTACATCCAAAAGTCTTGATACATGATTATATGGAAATTGGTGAGGGATGCATAGTTTATGAAGGTGTTATTATAACTACTAATGTATCCATAGGAAATCACGTGATAATAAGTCCAAAATGTGGAGTAGGTCATGATACCATAATAGAAAATTATGTATCTCTTTTATGGAATGTAAATATATCAGGTAATGACAGAATTGGAGAAGGAGTCATGTTTGGATCAGGGTCTACAATAATTCAAGGGAAAAATGTAGGTATGGCAGCGATAATAGGTGCAGGAGCAGTGGTAACAAAAGATATACCAGCAGGAGCTACAGTAGTAGGAATCCCTGCTAAAGTAATAAAATTAGGAGGAGTTAATGAAGAAAGTATTATATGTAACAACAGTTAGTAGGACAATCAATGCATTTCTTGTTCCTCACATTGAAATGTTATTAAAAGAAGGCTATGAAGTGCAGTGTGCTTGCTCTATAGATAAGCCTATAAATAAAGGACTGCTAGAAAAGGGAGTAAAGATATACGATATTCCTTTTTCTAGAAATCCTTTGGGTTTAGGAAACATAAGAGCTTTTAAGAATCTTGTTAAGATACAAAAAAGAGAGAAGTTTGATATAGTTCATGTGCATACACCTATAGCATCTATATATGGAAGATTATTAAAGCTAAGGTTTAACAATTTAAAGACAATTTATACAGCTCATGGATATCATTTTTTAAAAGGTGGTTCAAAGTTAGGATGGATAATGTATTATCCCATAGAAAAAATAATGGCCAAGCTTACAGATACTACTATTAATATTAATTCTGAAGATTATGAAATAACTAAAAATAAGTTAAAGCCAAAGAATTGTTATTTATTAAATGGCGTAGGTTTAGATTTAAATCAATATAAGAAATTATCTCAGAAAGAAATATTAAGCAAGAAAAAGGAGCTTGGGCTAAAAGAAAATGATTTTGTTGTTTTGATGATAGCGGAACTTAATGAAAATAAAAATCAAGTACAACTTATTGAAGCAATGGAAGTTTTAAAGGATACATATCCTGAAATAAAAGCCATATGTGTAGGTGAAGGAGATAAACTTTCAGAACTACAAAGTGAAGTTAAAAATAGAGGGCTTGAAGGTAAAGTTAATTTCCTAGGATTTAGAAATGATATTAATGAACTTATTAATATATGTAATATAGGGGTACTTCTTTCATATAGAGAAGGTTTGCCAAGAAACTTAATGGAGCTTATGGCCTGTGGTAAAAAAGTAATTGCTACTAATATAAGAGGCTGTAGAGATATTGTGGTAGATGAAACCGTTGGTGAGATAGTGGAAGTAGGAGACTATGAAGCTACAGCAAAAGCTATAGAAAATCAGTATTTATATGGAGATAATCAATTTATAATTTCAAAAGAAATTGAAAAGTATGATGTTAAGACTATTAACGAAGGATTAAGGCTTATATATAAGGAATTAGAAGAAGGAGGTTATTATCATAAAGAAGGTTATGCATATTCTGCCAATGAATAAAATGAGCGGAGCAGAAAAAATGGCATTATTAATGTGCAGCAATTTTAAAAAGTATGAACCAATAGTTGTTTGTGGTGGAGAAAGTTTAAAGAAGGCATTTGATGATAAAGGTATAGATACATATGCATTAAGCTTTGGTAAAAAAGATTTATTAAAGACTTTAAAAAATTTAAAGTCTTTAATTAAGGAAAAAAATATAGAAATACTTCATTGCCATGACAACACAGCATCATTATACGGATATATGTTAAAAAAGATATATAAGTTAGATGTAAAAGTAATTTCACATATTCATAATTGTTATCCATGGATAAAAACAGGTGGAATCAATAAGAAGATAGATGGCATCTTTAGGCCTAAATATGATTTTAATATCACTTGCGGTAGAAGAGTATATGATTTTTATAATAAATATGCACCATATTTTAATAAGGACAAAGCTGAAAGTCTTTCTAATGCAATGGATATAGAAGGCATTACAAATATTGATTTTAATGATGTTGAAAATGTGAGAAAGGAATTTAACATTCCAAAGGACAAGAAAATCCTAGGGTTTATAGGAAGATTATCAGAACAAAAGGGAATATTACCCTTTATTAATGAGTTTGCTAAGCATAAGAATAGATTTGAAGATTGCAAAGTACTTTTGGTGGGAAATGGTGAACAAGAAGATCAAGTTAAGGAGCTTATTAGTAAATTAGATTTAAATGATATGTTTATTCTTACTGGCTTTCAAGAGGATATCTATAAATTTTATCCTCTAATAGATGTGTTGTTCCTGCCATCAATATATGAAGGTCTTCCAATGGTGTTATTAGAAGGCATGGCCTTTAAGAAAGCAGTTATATCAATGGATGTTGGAAGCATTAATGAGTTAGTGACAAATGAAACAGGATTATTAATACAAGCAGGGAATTATAAAGAGTTTATAGATAAGTTAGAAAAAATTAAGAGCAATGAGGATATTGCAAAAAGATATGCATTAAACGGATATAAATTTGTACAGAAAAAATACAATATAAAATGTTATGTGAAAAATATAGAAAGCATATATGATAATGTTTTAAATGGCTAAGTGATAAGTAAGGAGGAAACCAATGAGAATATATTTGTTATTTTCAATGATGGAAGCATTTATAAGTTTAATGTTAAAGGATGTAGTTGATAGCTACACATTAACTGTACTTTGGATGTTTATAAATTCCTTTGTTCTTATTGGATGGTTTTATCATAAATCTAAGGATACCACCATGTTTATGTTTTTACTTATAGGCTTTTTACTTAGATTATTAATGATGATTTATGATACTAATGTATCAAGATTACCATTTAACACTGGTGATGCATATAAATTTGATGAAATGGCAAGGCTCACGGCTGCAGCACTGCCAGAACAGCTTTTAGAGCACTTTACAGGTTTTTATTCTCAATTTTTAGGGGTTGTTTACTATATTTTTGGAGAGTACAACTTCTTTGGACATTTTATAAATATATCATTTATCATGCTAGCAGCGACAAAGCTTATTGATATAGCTGATTTGTTAGAATTTAAGACTAGAAATGAAAAGCTATTAATTGCATTATGGCTTTTCATGCCTATACCTATGCTTATGGGATATGCACTATTGAGAGAAGCATCAATGTATTATTTTATAGTTCAATCCATTTACTTTTTCCTGAAATGGTTTGAAAAATATAATTATATATATGCAGTACTCGCCATACTAATGGGGCTTATAGGAGGAAAATATCATAGTGGAGTTATGGTTGTTGTTGTGCCATATATTTATTATTTTATTTTTTATAGTCGTAAAAAGAAAAAAATTAGCTTTAATATATTTAATAAGCTTTTAATTGTATCAGGAATAGTTGTGGCACTTCTTATATTGCAAAATGCAGGTGATGAAATATATGGTAAGGCTACAGCAGATACAGGAGGAGGTTCCGCTTACTTAACTAATATAGAAATGGATAGTCCAATAGACTTAATAATTTGGGGACCTGTTAAGGAAATATTTTTATTACTTTCACCTATGCCATGGCTTGTAAGAGGAGGATTGGATTTAGCAACATTAATGTTTGATTCTACTATATTTGTTTTTGGTATGTATTTAATAGCACGGTATTTTAGAACCATGGAAAGTAAAATTAAAGCCTTAGTTTTAGTATTGTTGCTTGGTGGTTTTGTTTTTGGACTTGGAAGTCTTAATACTGGTACGGCTATGAGACATAGAAATAAGTTTACCTCATTAGTATTAGTCAGTGGAATATATGTAATAGATAAAAATAAAAAGGTAAGTGATAATATTGAAAATTTTATCAGAAATATTTTATATAAGTTTTAGTTAAGGAGTAATAGTAATGAAGAAAATATGCTTTTTAAGTGGAGACATGTCCAGAAGTGGAGGGACAGAAAGAGTTTTAGCTATTATAGCCAATGAGTTTTGTAAAAAAGAAGATTTATTTGAAATTCATATTTTAAGTACAGTAAATGAAAATATGACTTCATTTTTTCCACTGGATAAAAGAATAAAGCAAAGCAGAATTTTAAATGATAAAGCTTTAAATTTTAAAAAGCAATATTTTAAAGTAGTTAAGGGAATTAGAAATTACGTTAAGAAAAATAACATTGATGTTTTTATAGATGTGGAAGTAATAAGCAGTATTTTTTCTATTCCAGCTACAAGATTTACTAGTACTAAACATATAGCTTGGGAACACTTTAATTTCTATGAAAATAACGGATCATCATTAAGAGCTTTAGCAAGAAAAATTGATGCTAAGTGTTCAGATTATATAATCACTTTAACAGAAGAGGATAAGAATAATTATTTAAAAAATTTAAAGATTAAAGGAAAAATAGATTATATATATAATCCTATGGAAAGTGTAGAAATTAAAAATTGCAATATTAATTCTAAGCAAATAGTAAGTGTAGGAAGGCTTACATATCAAAAAGGCTTTGATATTCTTTGTGATGTAGCAAAGGATGTGTTAAGTAAAAATCCTGATTATAAGTGGATTATTTTAGGTGATGGTGAAGATAAAGAAAAGCTTCAAAGTAAAATCAAGGAATATAATTTACAAGATAGATTAATTCTTAAAGGTAAAGTTTCTAATGTGGAAGATTATTATGAAAATAGTGCTTTATATGTAATGACTTCAAGATTTGAAGGATTACCAATGACTCTTTTAGAAGCTAAAAATCATAAGCTACCTATAGTAAGTTTTGATTGTCCAACTGGACCATCAGAAATTATAAGAAATAATGTTAATGGATATTTAGTTAAAGCAAATGATATTAAAGAAATGAGTAATAAAGTTAATAGTGTTTTACAAGATGATAAAAAGCTAAAGGAATTTAGTGATAAAGCAGAACTTGATATAGATAAGTTTAATATTAATTCAATAATCAATAAGTGGATAAATATTTTATGCACTATTTAAGGAGAGAAATTATGGCAATAGCGATATATAGTAATGTTCTAGATAATGGTGGAATCAGTAAATTTGTATATAATATGCATCATGCTTTTCAAAAGAAAAATATTAAAAGTGAAATAGTTACCTTTAGTGCAGATACTATATATGGAAATAATATAACGTTATTAAGCTGTACTAATCATGGTAATAGAATTATGAAGCTTAGAAGATTTATTTTAGATAAAGATATAGATTCAATTATAGCAAATACATGGTTTGAAGGTCTTATAGCAAAATTAGCAGCAGTTTTTAGCGGAAAAAAAGTAAAAGTAATTTCTGTTGTTCATATAAGACCTAATTTATGGGGATTTTCTAAAAATGATATTTTAAGAAGTGGTGTAGCAAAAATATCTTTAAATTTATGTGATAAAGTTATTGCTGTTTCCAATGAATTAAAGGAAGCTCTCATAAAAGAAGGTTGGGTAAATAAGAAAAAGATTACTACAATATATAATCCAGTTATTTTTTATGAAATAAAGTATCACAAAATTAAATATAAGGATATTAAAGGTAAGAAAAATATCAATATTGCAGTTATAGGTTGGATTCAACCAAGAAAAGCTCAGGATATAATTATTAAAGCTTTTAGTGAAGTAAAAGATAGAAACTTTACTTTAAATTTTATTGGTGGTGTTGAAGATAAGACATTTAATGATGAGGTATTAAGATTAATTGAAGATAATAAGCTTAAAGATAAGGTGAAATTTTGGGGAGCGAGAAAAGATGTTTTTAAAATATTAGATCAAATGGATATATTAGTTTCAGCAAGTAGGGGAGAAGCATTACCAACAGTAATGATTGAGGCATTATATTGTGAAAAACCAATAATATCAAGTGATTGTGATTATGGGCCAAAGGAAATATTAGATAACGGAAAATATGGTCTTATATTTAAAGTAGATGATTATAACGGTTTAGCAAAATGCTTTAACACTATGGTAAATAACAATGAATTATATAATAAATTTTTAAGTTTATCACAAGAAAGAAGCAAACTATTTACTTATGATAAAGCAGTAAAATCTTATTTAGAAATATTGAAATAAGGAGAGGGTTACCATTAAGCCTTTAGTTAGTGTAATTGTTCCAGTATTTAATGGAGAAAAATATATAGAAAAATGTATTAAATCTATTTCAAATCAAAGCTTAAAAGAAATTGAAATTATTGTAGTTAATGATGGCTCAAAAGATAAAACATTAGATGTGTTACAAGCTTTAAGTTTAGAAGATAAAAGAATTAAAGTTATAGATCAAATTAATTCAGGAGTATCACAGGCTAGAAATAATGGTTTAAAAAATGCTTCTGGAAAGTATATAGGCTTTGTTGATGCAGATGATTATATTGATGTGACAATGTATGAAAAAATGTATAAAAAAGCTGAAGATAATAATTGTGAAATAGTTATATGTAATGTTAATGATGTAAAAGGTGAAGAAAAAAAGGTTAGCTTATGCCTAGAAGAAGGAATCATTAATATGGATATGATTATTAAGGAAGATTTCCTTTGTGAAAAATACTGTAAATTAGGAACAGCAGTATGGCATAAGATATTCAAAAGTGAGCTTATAAAAAATAATAATATTAAATTTGTAAATTATAACGAAGTTGCCAGTGAAGATACATTATTTAATTTTGAAGCAATGATGAAAGCTAAAAAAATATATTGTTTAGACGAACCTTTATATAACTACATAATAACAGAAGCTTCACTTACTAAAAGTAGCGTAGCAAAAAGTAATATGGTAAAAAGGTGCATAAATACTGTAGATATAATAAGAGATTTCCTTGAAAAAAACAGTATTAAAGCAGAGCAATATATAAATTATCTAATTTATTGGGAATTTATTAATGCATTATCATATGTTGATGAAGTAAATGTGAAAAATATTTCAAAAGCTATAAAGGAATATAGCAAAATTAAAGGTTTTAAAGCTGCATTAAAAAATATAGCCTTTAGTAGTAAGTTAGATAAATATTTTATAAATCATAAAGGAAGCTATTTAACTGTTAATAAAATATTTGATAAAACATTTTCTATATTATGTTATCTGAATTTAAATTCTTTAGCAGCAGTAATTCATAGTAAAAGGCTTAAAAGAGCAAGAGCAATACAAAAGTATAATAAAATCAGGGGGAATGATAGTGAGTAATATTTCTATAAGTGTATTGATGCCAGTATATAATAGTGAAAAATTTTTATTAGAAACAGTACAAGCAGTTATAAATCAAAGCTATACTGACTGGGAACTTATATTAGTTGATGATGGATCTACAGATAATAGTAAAGAAATATGTACAAAGCTTATGAATGATGATAAGAGAATAAAATATATATTTCAAGAAAATTTAGGTGTATCTCATACGAGAAATGTAGCTCTTGAAAATGCTCAAGGAAAATATATTGTATTTGTTGACAGTGATGATTTAATACATGAGGATTATCTAAAGATATTAATAAATTCTATAGAAAAAAATAATTCAGATGTATCAGTATGTAATTTTATTGAAAGAAAGATTTTAAATACAGGAAAAATTGAAGATATAACTAGAGAGTTTTATCTAAAAGAAGTTATGGAAATGTCAGAAATGAAAGATTATATTATGGATTTTGGAAATAGTGGTCTTTTAAATCCATTATGGAACAAAATATATAAAAGACAAATTATAGAAAATAATAATATAACTTTTGATGAAGATATTAAAACAGGAGAAGATTTTATTTTTAACCTTCAGTATTTTAGAAAAACTAAAAAAATATCATTTATTAAAGAAAAGCTTTATTACTATATTAGAAGAAATAATAACAGTATTACATATCAGTATATAGAAAATATGTATGAGAGGGGATGGGAAATACATTCACTATTAGAAAGCTTTTTAGAAGATATGAATTTTTATAGTAATGAAAATGCTTATGTACTTTATGGTAATCACTTAACTGGAGCATTTTCAGCATTTTTAAATTTATATCATGATAATTGTAAATTAACTTCAAAGGAAAAAAGAGAATATATAAGAAGAATAATAGATAGACCATATGTAAAAAAGTGTGCAGTTAATAGAAAAAGTGATAAAGGAATTATAGGTTTAACTTCCTTTTTAGTAAGAATGAATAATACTTTATTAATATCAGCTGCATTTAAAGGAATATCTTTAGCTAGGAAGGTGAAAGCATAATGAGTATAAAAGTTAGTGTAGTAATGCCAGTATATAATGCTGAAAAATATTTAGCTAAGTCTATAGAAAGTATGCTTAGCCAAAGTTTAAAGGAAATAGAGTTAATTTTAGTTAATGATGGCTCGAAGGATAAGAGTTTAGCTATATGTGAAGAATATGCTAAAAGAGATTCAAGAATAATAGTAATTAATAAGAAAAATGAAGGTGCATGTATAGCAAGAAATACAGGAATATCTATAGCTAAGGGAAAATATATTCAACTTGTAGATGCTGATGATTATATAGAAAACAATATGTTAGAAGAACAATATAACTTAGGTGAAAAAACTAATGCTGAAGTTGTAATGTGTGGTATGAAGTTTGATGTACACAAAAAGAATGGACAGGTTGTTATCAGTGAAGCTCATTATAAAGATATGGTGTTAAATTCACAGGAAGAAATAAAACTAATATTTATGGATTTATTTGATAATCTTTTATTTAACTATACACACAATAAACTTTATAATAGAGAGTTTTTAAAGAAAAACAACTTAAAGTTTATTGAATGGCTTCCAATAGATCAAGATACTAACTTTAATATAGATGTTTTCAAAGCATTAAATAAGTTAACAATAAGCACAAAATCTTATTATCATTATGTAAAAACTTTTGAAGAAACAATAGTTACAAGATATCATGCTAATAAGTTTAAAGTAAGAACTTTTAGATATGATAGATTAAAGGAGTTACTGGAAAGCTGGGGTATATATAATGATGAAAATAAAAAGAAATTAGCTTCCATGTATATACATCATGTTATTGAGTGTTTTGAAATATATAACCATAAGAAATGTGACTTAAATACTAAAGAAAAGAAGAAGGAAATAGAAAAAATATTAAATACAAAACAAGTTAAAGATTCTTTAGAAATACTAGATAGAGCAAATTCATTTTACACAAATATGGTATTTAAAGCTATGAAAGAAGGAAGTGTTAATATAATATATGATCTTTGTAAAGTAAAGAAATTCTTAAAATAGGGGTAAAAATATGAAGAAAAAAATTCTATTTTTAATAGAAAGCTTTGCTGGTGGTGGAGTTGAAAAAGTATTTATAGATTTAATAAATAATATGGATATAAGTAAATATGATATTACTGTAATGAGTATATGGGATTATGGTGTAAGAAAAAAAGATTTAAGAAAAGATGTAAAATATAAATCTATTTTTCCTAATATAAGAGGAATAAGCAGAGTGTTTCATAATTTTGTGGAAAAAAGTGATGGAAGTTTACTTTATAAGCTTGGAATAAGAGAAAAGTATGATATTGAAATTGCTTTTATTGAAGGAAGAGCTACAAAAATAATAGGGGCATCTACTAATCCTAATAGCAAAAAAATTGCATGGGTTCATATTGATCTATCTCAAGGACATTGGACAAGTAGAGTTTTTAGAGAAAGCTTACAAAGAGAAAAAGAGTGCTATAAAAAGTTTAATGATATAGTTTTTGTTTCTAACTCTGCTAAGGAAGGGTTTAAAAATTTATTTGGAGATGATTTTGATAATCTTCAAGTTAAATATAATCCTATTATAGCTGAAGAGGTAGTAAAAAAAGCTGAAGAAGAAGTAAATGATATAGAAAAGCCAAAAGATAAAAGGTTATTAGTTACCAGCGGAAGATTAGTATCACAAAAGGGGTATGAAAGCCTTTTGGAAGTTTGTAATAAATTAAATAGAGATAATATTAAATATGAATTATGGATTTTAGGAGAGGGATGGGCTAGACCTAAGTTAGAAGAGCTTATAAATAAATATAACTTAAGTAATGTTAAATTATTAGGCTTTAAGGAAAATCCATATAAGTATATAAGTAAAGGGGATTTATTTGTATGCTCATCTAAAAATGAAGGATTTTCATTAGTAATAGCAGAGGCAATGATTTTAGGATTACCTGTTATAAGTACAAACTGTTCAGGACCAAATGAACTTTTAAATTTTGGACAATTTGGATATATGGTTGAAAATAATGAAGAGGCTTTATATGAAGGTTTAAAAGAAATTATAAATAATGATGAAAAGCTTAAATATTATAAGAAAAAATCTAAGGAAAGAATAGATTTCTTTAATTATAAAAATAGAATTAGTGATATTGAGAGGTTATTTAATGATGACTACCAAGCCGAAAATCAGTGTTATAATACCTGTTTATAATGTGGAAAAATGGTTAAATAAATGTGTTGATAGTATATTAGCTCAGTCATATGAGAATTTTGAAGTTATATTAGTTAATGATGGATCTACAGATAAGAGTGGAGATATATGTGATAAATATTTAAAAGAAGATAATAGAGTTAAAGTATTTGATATTTTAAATAGTGGTCAATCTGTTGCAAGAAATATAGGATTGAAAGAAGCAAAAGGTGATTACATATTATTTATAGATAGTGATGACTATATAAGTGACAAAGTAATAATAGAGAAGTTTATAAATATATTAGATAGTAATAAATATGATTTTATTTATACATCATATTGTAGATTTGAAGATGGTAATGAGGAGAAAATAACAGAAGTATTACCTATAAATTTAACTAATGATGAAATTAGAGATAAGGAAGGCAAAGAGATATTAGTTGATTTAATAAATAAAAACTCATTTCATCATGCACCATATTTAAAAGTATGTAGAAAAGAGTTTATTCTAAAAAATAAATTATTTTTTAGAGAAGGTTATTATCATGAAGATGCAGAATGGACTTTTAAAGTATTTTATTATGCTAAAAAAATATTTATAGATGATAAGCCTTGGTATATGAGAAGAATGAGAGAAAATTCCACAATTACATCAAGAGATGAAAGAGCAATATGTAAAAAAATATGCGATAGATTAATAATAGCAGATGATTTAATAAAGTTCTTTGAAAAGAAAAATGCCTCTAAAGTTATTATTGATGACCTGGTAAGAATGTATTGGGGAGATTTAATGATTACACGAGGTGTTGAAGAAAAATATAATATTAATAAATGTGCAAAAGTAATAGCATCTACAAAAAATGTTTTAAATAAATCAAGTATAAAAAAAAATTTAATTGGAAATAAATTGATTAAATATTTAGGAGCGAAGAATTTTATTAATTTATTAAAGATTGTGGGGATATAATATGAAGGTTTGTTTTTATTTAAATACTCATGGATTAGAAAAAAAAATTTTTTCTAATCCCTTACTAGGCAATCCTGGTATTGGTGGAACAGAGTTTATGTTTTGGACAATTAGTTTTTATTTAAAAAAAATATATCCTGAAGTTGATGTAGTAGTATTGGCATCTCATATTGATACTTTACCTAAAGAAATTATATCTATTAGATGTATAGATGAAATAGAGGCAGTAAAGATATGTAAAGAAATTAATGGTGATATTTTTATATTCAAAGGGCCATATCATGATATTAAATTATTTAATTTAATTGATGAGTTAAAAGTTAAATCTATAATGTGGTCTCATAATTATGAAAGTATCATAGGTTCAAAATATGCCAGTGGATGCAAATATTTAAAAAGAAATTTATGTGTTGGAAAAGAACAATATGATAGATTAAGAGATCATAAGGTTTTTGAAAAATCAGCATATATATATAATTGCTTAGATTTTTCTCCTTATAAAAGTAGAGATATTAAAAAGAGAAATATTGTTACATTCATGGGCGGATTAAGAGTTACAAAGGGATTTCATATATTAGCAAAGGTATGGAAAGAAGTTGTTAAAGAAGTACCAGATGCAGAACTTCATGTTATGGGTGGTTCTAAGTTATATGATGAAAATGCATCTACAGGAAATTTTGGAATTGCAGATGAAAAATATGAAAAAAGATTTATGCCATATCTTTTAGATGACAATGGAAAAGTAATGAATAGCGTTAAGTTCTTAGGGGTATTAAATGGAGAAGAAAAAATAAATGCTATAAATGAAACAAAGGTTGGAATTGCTAATCCTTCAGGATTTGGTGAAACTTTTTGTATAAGTGCAATAGAATTTGAAGCTATGAAGGTTCCGGTGGTAAGTTGCAAGAAAAATGGTTTATTAGATACAGTTGAAGATGGTAAATCAGGAATATTAGTAAAAAATGAAAAGCAGTTAAAAGATGCAATAGTTACTTTATTAAAAGATGATAAATTAAATGAAGATATGGGTTTATATGGAGAAAAATTTGTTAGAGAAAAATTTGATATATACAATGTGTGCAGTAAATGGAAAAAACTTTTAGAAGATGTGTATAATGATATTCCACAAAAAGAAGAACTAATAAACAATAATTTTAAATATAATCTTAAATGGTTAAGGGAATTTAATAGAAAAATTAAAAAAGCAAAAATATTTAATTGGTTACCACCAATAAGTGAGTATGAGGAAAGAATAGTTCCTAAATTTAAGAAATTATAGAGAGGATAAAGGGGAATGAATCCGGAAATTAGTATAATAGTTCCAGTTTATAATGTTGAAAAATATTTAAAAAGATGTATTGATTCTATATTAAATCAAAGTTTTACTGATTTTGAATTAATATTAGTAGATGATGGTTCTACAGACAACAGCGGAGAAATAATAGATGAATATGCTATAAAGGATGAAAGAATAAAAGTTATTCATAAAGAAAATGGTGGATTATCCTCTGCAAGAAATGTTGGAATAGAATATTCAAAGGGAAATTATATAGCATTTGTTGATTCAGATGATTATATTAATAAGAATATGTATAAAATTTTATATAAAAATGCTATTAAATATAATGCTGAAATTTCCATATGTAATTTTGAATATGTTTATGAAAATGATGATGTAGATGAAGAGCAAGACATAATTAGTGAAAAAATAAGTGTTAATAATAATATTGAATCTTTAGAAAAGTTATATAGTAGTGAAAATATACAATTCATTGTAGCATGGAATAAATTGTATAAGAAGAATTTATTTGAGAAAATAAGATACGATTATGGAAAATATCATGAAGATGAATTTATTATTCATAAGTTACTTTATAAATGTAATAAATCTGTTTATTGCTATGATAAGTTATATTATTACTTACAGAGAAATGGAAGTATAATGGGATCAAGTTTTAATGTTAACAAATTGGATGTTTTAGATGCAATGAAGGAAAGAATGGATTTCTTTAGAGAGATTCATTTAAAGGAATTAGAGTATAAAACACAGAATAATTATCTTTATTATTTTTTTGATTATTATTTTAGAACAAAGTATGAATTGAATAATAATGATATGTTAAGGTATATGAAAAAGCAGTTTAAAGGTATTTTGAAATATTTGCTTAGTAATCCTAATTATAATTTAAAGGCAAAATTATTATGGAGTTTATTTGCAATTAATCCAATTTTATATCAACTTATAAATAATATAAGGAACAAATACAGAGTTAATAATATTGATTATATTTAATGGAGAAGCTATGAGAAAGATAAAAGAGTTATTAATTAGAAGATTAAATGAAGATCAAATAAATAAAATTATGTATAGTATAGGTTTTAGATATTATAATATATTTAAAAAATACAAGGATAAGAAAAAGATTATTCATATTTTAACTCCATTGCATGGAAATATGGGGGATCAAGCTATTGTATATGCAACTAATAAGTATTTAAGAGATAATTTTAGTAATTATGAAATAATAGAAGTTTATAGACGTGATATTTATAAATATATGAAAGCGATAAAAAAAGTAGTTAATCCTGATGATTTAATAGTTTTAATAGGTGGAGGAAATATGGGGAATTTATGGATTGATGAAGAACGTGATAGAAGATTTGTAATTAAAAATTTTCCAAATAATAAGATAATTTCTATGCCTCAAACTATAAGTTTTACTCTTGATGCAGATGGAAAAAAAGAGTTTTTAAAAACACAACAAATATATAATAAAAATAAGAATTTAATATTAATTTCTAGAGAAAAGACATCTTATAAGATAATGAAAGAAAACTTTAAAGATAAAAATGTTATTTTAAATCCAGACACAGTATTATATTTAAATAACACAATACATGACAATAAGTTTAAGAGAGAATATATTATGACTTGCCTTAGAAATGATAAGGAAAGTGTATTAGGAAGTAATAAAGAAAAGTTAATTACTGATTTAAAAAGAAATCATGGACAAGTAGTTGAATTTGATACAGTAATAAATAAAACTGTTACAAAGGAAGAAAGAGAAAAAGAATTAAATAAAATGTTTGATAAATTTTCAAAATCAAAGATTGTTATTACAGATAGATTGCACGGAATGGTATTTTGTGCAATAACAAAAACCCCATGTATTGTAACTAAATCATTAGATCATAAGGTTACAGGAACATATGTATGGATTAAAGATTTAAACTATATAAAACTTGTAGATAAATTGGATTTTAAATATATTGAGCCGTTAATCAATGAATTAATTAATTTAAAAGAATTTAATGATATTAAATTTAAAGATATTTATTTTGATAAATTAACTGAAAAAATAAAAGAAGTAATAAAATAAAGTGCTTTTTATTAAAAAGATTATATTTTTGAATTATAGTAGTTATTTTAAAGGAACTGAAGGATATGGAAGAGGTTAGTGTTATAATTATTGCTTATAATATTGAGCAATATATCGAAAAGTGTATAAAGTCTGTAATAAATCAAACATTTAAAGAGATAGAAATATTGATTGTAAATGATGGATCAACTGATAAAACTTTAAGTATAATTAACGAATGGGCATTAAAGGATAAAAGAATAAAAATTATTAATCAAGTTAATAAAGGTGCAATAGAAGCAAGAAAAGCAGGATTAGATAAATGTAATGGTAAGTATGTATTGTTTGTAGATGGAGATGATTGGTTAGAGTTAAATGCAATAGAGAGATTATATAATGAAATTGAGCAAGATCAAGCAGATATAGTAGTATATAATTCGTATATAGTTGATGATTTTGGAAGAAAAATAGTAAGAAGCTTTAATATAGAGATATATAATGATAAGGATTTACTTAAGAATTTATTAATTGGAAAATCATCACCTTTTTTATGGGATAAATTTATAAGAAAAAGTTTTATAATAGAAAATAAAGTGAAATTTCCTAAGGAAGTTAGTTATTCAGAAGACTTAGCAGCTTTAGTAGAGATATACTCTAAACACCCTAAAGTTAGTGTTCTAGGTGAAGAGCTATATAATTATTATCAAAGGGTAGACAGTGCTACAAAACAGCTAAATAATAAATCTTTAGATATATGTAAATCTATAGATTTTATTCATGAAGTTTTAGAAGAGAATAAGTTATATAATATTTTTTTAGATGAATTAGAAATGTGTATATACTTAAATTTATTTATTTATGTGGTTATCAATTTTAATAAACATAATGCATATAATAAAAGTTTATATAGAATGTATAAAAAGAAAAATATTAATATAATTAAGAATCAATATATAAATGAACACATAGGAAGTTACAACAAAAATGGTCAAGTAAGAATTAGATTATATAATAGATCATATTATTTAGGATGTTTTTATGATTATATAAGAAAAATAATAAAATGCATAATTAATAAATAAGTATATATGCTATTTATTAATTTGAAAAGAAATGAGGTATTAAGGGATGGAAGATAATTTATCTGAAAATAAAAAACTAATTATAAATTTACTTAGCAGTATAATTGCCTTTGGAATTAATTTAATAATAGGTTTTTATTTATCTCCATATATAGTTAAAAATTTAGGGGTTGAAGCTAATGGATTTATTTCTTTAGCAAATAATTTTATTACATATGCTAGTTTAGTTACAATAGCATTAAATTCAATGTCTGGTAGATTTATAACCATTGCAATTCATCAAAGTGATTATGAAAAGGCTAATAAATATTATAATGCTGTATTTGGTGGTAACTTAATAACTGCTTCTGTTTTGGCAGTACCTGCAGTAGTAAGTGTTATAAAATTAGAATATTTAATAAATATACCTAGCAACCTCATATTTGATGTTAAAATATTATTTTCCATAATATTCATTAATTATTTTATTGGTATGATATTGCCAAATTGGGCTACAGCTACATTTGCTACTAATAATCTTTACTTACAATCAATTAAATCTTTACAATCAAATATATTAAAAGTAGTTTGTATTTTAGGATTATTTATAATATTTTCACCTAAAGTATATTATATAGCTATAGCAAGTTTAGTATGTACTATTTATATCGCTGTATATAATTGGTATTATCATAAGAAGTTATTGCCACAGCTTATAATAAAGAGAAAGTATTTTAATTGGATTTATGTAAAAGAGTTAATTTTTTCAGGAATATGGAATACGATTAATCAAACAGGACAAATTCTTTTAAGTGGATTAGATTTATTAATCGCCAATTTATTTGTTGGAGCAACTTCTATGGGTGCACTTTCATTAGCTAAGACAGTTCCTAATATAATTACTGGGCTATCAGGAAGTCTAACAAGTATATTTGTTCCTACACTTACCATAGATTATGCTCATAATGATAAAGATTCATTAAAGAAAAATTTAAAAAAAGGAATGAAATTAACAGGAGTTTTATTAACTATCCCTCTTGCTATATTAATAATTTATGGAAGTGAATTCTATAGCTTATGGGTACCATCACAAGATGCAAAAGTTCTCCAAATATTATCAGTACTTACGTGTTTTGGGCTTATATTTACTAGTGGAACTCAGTGTTTATATACTATTTTTACTGTTGTAAACAAATTAAAAATAAATTCTCTATTAGTATTACTATCAGGATTAATTAGTACCATTATTGTTTTTATATTAATGAAGACTACTAACTTAGGAGTATTTGCAATAGCAGGAGTAAGTTCTTTCGTTAATTTAGCACGTAATATGATATATACAGTACCTTTTACCGCTAAGTATATTGGTTTAAAATGGAACACTTTCTTTCCAGAGGTATTATCTTCAGTTACTAGTGTAATTGTCCTTGTATTAGTAGGGACTACAATCAAACAGTTTGTAACAGTGAATTCCTGGATTATGCTTATTATAGCAGCTGGAATAACTGCAATATTAGGATTAATTATAAATATGTTTATTGTTTTAAGTAGAGAAGAAAGAAATTTTTTACTTAAATTATTTAAGAAAAAGTTAAAGATAGCATAAATATAAAAAATAAGGAGTTACTATGAGGAATAGAGTAGTTGTAAACTGTATTGAAAAAGAAAAAAATATAATAGAATATAACTTTGAAGTTGATGGAGAGTGGAAACAATATTTTAATAATAAAGAAAAATTTATAATTGAATATGACCAAGAAATTGAGGAAATACCCTATGGAATAGCTGTTATTCCATTCTTATGCAATGTATTACCAATTGCCTGGATTTTTGATGGAGAAATTATAATAGATGAAGTTGATGAAGATTTCTATAATAGTATTTCAAATTTTAAAAAGGGATATATAGATATGTATCCTAAAATTGATTTTTTGGGAAAGTTAACAGTAAATAATATTGTTAGTTATAAAGTAGAAGATAATAAAAAATCATTAGCTTTATTTAGTGGCGGAGTAGATGCATTTTATACTTTATTATCTCATATAAAGGAAAAGCCATGCATAGCAACTATATGGGGTTCGGATATTAAATTAAATGATACTGAGGGTTGGAGTAAGGTTATAGAGCACACTAAAGCAACAGCTAAGTTATATGATATTGACCATACTTGGATAAAATCTAGTTTTAGAATGTTCATTAATGAAGGAAGATTAGGACAAGCTGTATATAGTAGAGCAAATGATGGATGGTGGCATGGATTTCAACATGGAATAGGACTAATAGGACATGTAGCACCGTATATTTATAAAAATAATATTAGTAAAGTTTATATTGCAGCATCTTTTACTATTCAGGAAAAGGGGAAAGTTACCTGTGCATCTGATCCTACCATTGATGATAATGTAAGGTTTTGTGGAGCAAAAGTAAAGCATGATGGATATGAAGCATCTAGACAAGATAAAATTAAATATATTTGCCAATATTCAAGAGAGAATAATGTAGAGATTCCATTAAGAGTTTGCTGGGAATCAACAGGTGGAAGTAATTGTTGTAAGTGTGAAAAATGTTATAGAACTTTATTTGGTATATTAGCAGAGAAAGAAGATCCAAGAAAATATGGTTTCAATTATACTGATAAGGAATTTGTTAATATAGTTAAAGATTTAAAGAATAGAATATTTATTGGTAATTTTAGGTGGAAATATATTCAGGATGAATTTAGGGTAAATTATGATATAAGTGAGATTGACAAAAAATTAAGATGGTTCTATAAAACCGATATTAATAGAATTGATAAAAATTTTGCAAAAATATTTTTTAGAATAAAAAGAAAGTTAGCTAGTATAATGTATAGTTTTATAAAAAGATTTAGAATAAGATAAAAAGAGCTTTTATTGAATAGATAAAGTAAAGCAGTTAAATTATAAATAAATTTTTAAATAAGAGTGAGAAATATCATAAGTTTGAAAAAATACTATATAAATAATTAATATAAATACAAAAGTTATAAGTGATAATGGGATATATATGATTATGGTCTATTATCACTTTTGTTTTATTATAGTAATTCGGAAATAATATAGGAGTAGGTATGAAAAAGAATAAAAAAAATATATATGTTTCTTTATGTTGCATTGAATTAATTATTATATTTTTATTTACTTTTAATATTTTTACAAAAAAAATAAAGATAAATGAAATAGAGTCTAAAGAGAACAATTATGTTTTTAATAATATCTTTGAGATGAAAAGTTCAGATTTAAAAGTGAGAGATATAGTTAAAACTGAAGGGTATTATTCTAAAGGTGATGGCGGTGGAGCGGTATATATAATAGAAGATTATAATTATTATTTAAATACTTGGTTACCTGTAGATTGTAGAAAGGTAAGCTATAAATTTAATAGGTTGGGAACAGATAAGCTTTTAATGGATACACCAGTTGATGAACATGGCAATCATACCTTAGAAAATGGATTAGTTGCATGTCTTTATGATAAAGAAAACATTAAAGCAGAACAATATGGAGCTATAGGAGATGGAAACTTTGATAATTCAGAAGTATTTATTCATTTATTTGCCCATATGAAAAAAGGTGCTATAGAATTTAAAAAAGATGCAGTATATCTTATAGGACAAAGAAATATAGAAAATATAGATGATATTTATAGTGAAAATGGATTAGATAATCCATACAGAGCATATATGACAGGACGAGGAGCTTCAATGTCAAAACCTATTATGGCTAATATAGATGGAGTTAATATAATAGGAAATAATTCAATATTAAAAATTAAGGAGAATGATTGGTGTAATAGTAGTAGCGTAACTGATATGGGATTACTTAATCTTATGGGAGTTATTAGAAACTTAAAAATAGATGGAATTATATTTGATAATAATGGTTTAACTATGGATGAAACTCATACATTAAGTAACCATGGGATATTTTACAAAAGTGGAAATAGAACTGGTGAAGATGAATTACCTTATAAGGATGTAGAATTTGAATTTTCAAATATTGAAATTACTAATTGTGAATTTAGAAATGGAGGTACAAGTGCTGATGTTAATGATTGTGGTGGAGATGGAATTTTAATTATAGAACCACCAGCTTTATCTTATAACATAAATATTCATGATAATAAGTTTATTAATTGGGGAAGATGGGCTTTTGCTATAGATTTAGGAGGAAATGGAGAGAGAATAGATGAATTAAAATTTAATAATAATATATGTATACAAGATGATAAAAATAGTAATACTTCAGAAAAGTATAGAGGCTTAGGTTGGGTTGATTTTGAATCAAAAAAATGCTTTTCAAATCTAGAAATAAAAAATAATTATGTAAATGGATTAAATGGCTTTGCAATTAATGGAGCAGGTGAAGTAACAGAAAATGTAATTATATTAGGTAATACTATAATTAGGCCAGATAGAAATTATAAAAGTGCATATCCATATATGTTTAATTTTTATGGAGTACAAATTAAAGATTTAATATTTGAAGAAAATGATATATGTAAAGGAACTAATAGATTTGGATATACTTCTAACAATATAACTATAAAGAATAATAAATTAAGAGAATCTATACAAATTTATGGATTATATGGAGATATTATAGTTGAAAAAAATAGTATGGAGAACAAGGGATGCATAATATCAATTGAATCATTAGATATTCCAACATATATTTCAAAAGAAGAAAGGATATATTGTAATTTTAAATTTATAAATAATAATGGTGGTATAAAAGGTAAGATATTTGATGAAGATAATCCAGGAAAGTATAGTTATATAGATATTACAATAGATAATAATAAAATGAATTATATGAATTTTGAAGCCTGGGATGATAATGATTTTACTTTTAATCCAAAGCAGGTAAGTGAAAATATAGATTCATTTAGTTGTAGAGGAGCAAGATTTACAAATAGTACTTCCTATAATTATAGAAATATTCCTAAGGGAGGCGGTAAATATAATGAAGGTGATATTATCATAAATGATAGTGATAAGATTTTAATGTGTACTAAAACAGGTTATGTACCAATGCAAGGGGCTTTTAAACTTGCAGAATCAGACGTAAAGTTTATTTCAAATTTATCTGTAAAAAAAGGACAATATATATATAATGATTCATATCTTTATATTGCATGTAATGATGGAACATTAGGTAATAAATTAAGTCATAGTGAAGGAAGTAAACTATGTGGTGATGTTTATATGCTTAAGTTAGCTGAGTTAGCTAAATTTCAATAAATATGTTATTTGTTATGTTAATATTATACAACTTATATGTGTTCATTGAATATACTAGTAATATATTCATATGAGGAGGAAAGCTTATGCTAAATATTATTGAAATAGTAAGTGAGCTTAATAAAAACACAAATAGTATAAAAGAAAAATATGAAGAGTTACAAAAAGAGTTAGAAGAGAAAAATAATAAAATAAAAGATTTAGAAAGTAAAATCATAGATCAACAAAAAATAATAGATGAACAGAACAATATAATAAATTTTAAAACAAATTGTAATGATTCAGATTGTAATGAAGAAGACGAGAATTTAGGACTATTAGGAGATATTAATAAATTAAGTTGGATTAGTGAAAATGGTGCAGTGTACTCAATTAATAATGGAAATTTAATTATTGAAGGTAAAAATAGATATGCAAATATATATTTATATTATAAAGAAGTAGATGGAAACTATGTTGAAGGTGTAAGAACAAAGTATATATTAAATGTTGAGGGTAATATAGAAAGAGGATGTACTAATGGATATATTTGTAGCAGAAATTATAGAATAATAAATAGTTTTAATAAAGAAATTGAGTTATTTGCAACTTGGAAAAGAACTTTAAAAGTAACATTTATGCTTAATCAAGCAAATTGGGAAGATTCAAAAGTTATAATATCTAAAATTAAATTATCTCTATGATAAAAGAGGTGATATTAATGAATGATTTAATAACTGAAAGATTGAATATATTAAATAAAATAAATAGCAATATAAGTAATTTGTCTTATAAAGATTTAAGTGATTTAAGTGAAGAGCTAATTAATCAGTTTATTTTACAAGAGTATACTCCTACTAGTGAAATAAGGGAATTCGTAAATGTTGAAGAAATGAAAAAAGCAGATTTACAATTAGATGATTTAGTTATTACAAAAGGATATTACAAAGAAGATGATAATGGACAAGCTATATATATAATAAAAGATTATAATTATTATTTAAATACCTGGCTTCCAATAGATTGCAGGAAAGTTGGATATAAATATAATAGATTGGGAACTGATTTAATGTTAATGGATACACCGGTAGATGAATATGGAAATCACACTTTAAATAATAGTTTAGTAGCTTGCATTTTATATAAAGAAAATATTTATGTAGAGCAATATGGTGCTATTGGAGATGATAATTTTGATAATAGCGAGCAGCTTATTCATCTATTTGCTCATATGAAAAAAGGAAAAATAACTTTTAAAAAAGATAAAGTATATTTAATGCCTCAAAGAAGTAAGGCAAATATTCCAAATGTATATAGTACTTTAGTAAATCCATATGCTCCATATATGTGTGGTAGAAGTAGTGGGTGTCAAAGGCCTATTATGGCAAATATAGATGGAGTTGAATTAGTAGGAGAAAATTCAACTTTAAGGATTAAGGATAATGATTGGAATACAGTAGGTTCAGCTGATTTTGCATTATTAAATTTATTTAGAGTTATTAGAAATTTAAAAATACATGGAATTATATTTGATAATAACGGTTTAACTATGGATAATAATAATTCAGTTGAAAATCATGGAATAGCATGGAAAAGTGGAAATCTAACTATAGATGCAGGTGGAAAATCACCAGTAGTAGAAGACGGAACGATTCATGAAATATCAAATGTTGAAATATATAATTGCGAATTTAAAAATGGAGGTACAGCTAGGGCGGTTAATGATTGTGGTGGAGATGGAATATTAATTATAAATCCAATGGAAAATTCTCATGATATAAATGTTCATGACAATAAATTTACGAATTGGGGAAGATGGTGCTTTGCCATTGACTTAGGTGGGAATGGAGAGTGTATTAAAAATGTAAAATTCAACAATAATACTTGCATTCAATATGAAACTAATATTAATTTGGCAGGGAAGTTTAGAGGACTTGGATGGATTGATTTTGAAGCAAGAAAGTGCTTTAAAAATCTTGAAATTTGTAATAATTATGTTAAAGGATGCAATGGATTTGCATTTAATGGAAATGATAAAGTAAGTGAAAATATAACTATAAAAAATAATACTATTATAAGAACTTTTTATGGTTTAAGTGCTGCTGGAGTATATCCTTATATGTGGAATTTTTATTATGTTAATGCTAAAAATTTAGTTTTTGAAAATAATGATTTTTCAAAAGGGTTAGGATCAAACAGATTAGGTTTAAGCTATAATAATGCAATAATTAGGAATAATAAGTTTCCTAATACAACTGATGCTATGGCAATAAAACATCCAGTAGGAGATATAATTATAGATGGAAATGAAAGAACTGATAATGGTTTAATAAGTTCATTTAGTTATTTTTCATATCCTAATTATTTTTCTGAAGAAGATAAGCGAAATTCCTATTTAAAAATTAAATTTATTAATAATAAGGGTGGAATAGCTGGCCATTTTATTAGTAAGTCATGCTCAGATAGAAAAATAGATTTAATAATTGAAGGAAATACTATGAGTTATTGTAATATTGGATATTTTAATAGTAATTGGAGTTTTGATTCATCACAAGTTTTAAGCAATGTACCAGCATTTTCAGCAAGAGGTGCTACATTTACATCATTAGCACCATATAATTATAGAAATTACCCTAATGGGGGAGGCGTATATAAGGCAGGAGAAGTAATAGCTCAAAATTCTTCAAGAAAAACAATTTGCACTAGTGATGGATATTTAAAAGTTATAGGATCTTTTAAATATTGTGATAGTGATATTTCTTTTACTGCTAATAAATATGTATATGTATTAAGTTATATTTATACTGAAGATAATTTATATATTGCTTTAAATGATGGAACATTAGGAGCTTCAAAACCAAGTCATGAAAGTGGAAGTGAAGTTAATGGAGATGTTACATTATATTTTTTAAGAAAAATAGCATCAATAGATACTATAACACTTTAATATAAAATAATCGTATGAATTTTTTATACTGCTGATTTAAATATCAGCAGTTTTTTATATTTATTAAATTGAAAAAAATACATTAAATGGTAGAATTAGATTGTAGCGAATAAAGAAAAATAATTATTTTAAATTGAGATTGGGGGAGTATAGTGAAAATTATTAAAAGTTTTCAAGAACTGAGAGTTATTGAAATGTTTTTTATGTAATATCATTTAGAATTAGTAAAATAAATAATAAAAGGGGAGTAGTTAATGCAGGGTAAAGAGAATATTTTAAAGGATTTAGATTATTTAAAAGTTATAGGAATACTTTTAGTGGTTATAGGTCATTGTACTTCCATATATACAGGGGGATGGGTATATAAATCATCAGTAAATGCACCTATATATGGATTAATAGCATCATATGTATATACTTTTCATGTTCCTATGCTAGTATTTGTTTCAGGCTCTATTTACTATTATTGTAGAAAAAATAAAGAAAAGTATAAAAGTTTAAAAAGGTTAGTAAGTAATAAATTTAAAAGATTAATAGTGCCATTTTTAACAGTAGGTTTATTTTACTCAATTCCAATTAAGTATCTTATAGGAAATATAGAAAAAGGAACATTACTTAATAGCATAAGAGATTTTCTTATAGGATTAAATACTGGGCACTTATGGTACTTATTAATGCTTTTTGATATTTTTATATTATTTTATTTATATGAAAAATTTATATTAAATAAAAAATATTCAGTTATAGTAAATATTGCTGTTTTTACTTTAATGTATGTTTGTTCAGGATTTTTTACTAGTTTATTTTTAATCAATAGAACAATTCAATATAGTATATTTTTTTATTTAGGTTATGAATGTTTTAGAAGTAAAGATAAAATATATTCAAAAATGGTTTCTACAAAAACATTAATAATTATTATTTTAATACCAATATTAATAATAATTTCATTAGCATTAATTTTAGTAAGTAAAATAACAATAGATAACATAATTTTAAGTAGAGTATTTTCATTAATTAATGTAATTATAGCTTTAATAGGTATAACAGAAACATTTTTGGCAGTGTATTTATTAAATAATAAATTAAAAAGTAGAAAGCTACAAAGTAATATTGATAAATGTATGAAATTTTTAAATAAGTATTCATTTAATATTTATTTATTACATGAACCATTAATTTTTATTATCTTATCATATATTGCTAGTAAAAATATAAATTCAACAATTCTTGTTTTAGCATGTTTTATTGTAAGTATAGTTATTCCTATATTATTAACTAAAGCTTTCCAAGTAATAGTAAATAGAAATAATGTTAATGAAAGAGTTGCTACTAGATAAAGACACAACTAGAGAATTTTAAAAATAGAAATGTCTATTTTTTATAAAATAATATATATTTAATTTTTAGTAATTTTGGAGGATTTATGAAAGAAAAAATTAATTATATTGATTACTCAAAAGGAATAGCAATATTATTTGTAATATTTGGACATGTTTATTCTGGAAATAATATAGCCACTACTTGGATTTATTCATTTCATATGCCATTATTTTTTATAATATCAGGTTTTTTATTAAAGCTTAATAAAAATAAAGATACAAAAAGTATGATTTTAAAAAAATTTAAATTGCTGATGGTGCCGTATATATTATTTAGTATAATTAATATAGTAGGATTTTATTTAATAAAGGATTTATCATATGAAGTATTTAAAGGGAACATTTTTAATACTATAACTTTATTTGGAATAGGGGCGTTATGGTTTTTACCAGCACTATTTATATCAGAGACTCTATTTTTATTTGAAAAAAATAATATAAGTAAAAATAAATATAAAGCTTTATTTTATATAAGTATAGTTTTTATCATTGCCATATTTATCTTTGTTAGTAAGGGAAATTATACTAATGTAATTGGAAAGTTAACTATTGTATTAGTACGTAGTATGGTAGCTTTATTTTTTATTAATATTGGATATTATCTATATAAGGTAATAAGTAAAATTAATTTTAAAATATATCAAATTTTAATTTTAATAGTTATAAGTATAATATTTTCTATATTAAATGGATATGTTGATTTATGGGGAGTGCAGTTTAATAATTTACCTCTATATGTATTTAACTCAATTATAGGATCACTTTTAATAATAGCCATTGCTAAAAAAATTAATGGTAGTAAAGTACTAGAATTTTTAGGTCAAAACACATTAGTTATTATGGCAACACACCAACTGATTTTAGAAGCAATATTAAAAAGTTCTTTAATAAAATATTTAAATGATATAATGATTATTTTTATAATATTATTGCTGGAATATCCATTAATAAAAATTATAAATAAATATTTACCTTTTATGTTGGGAAAGAAAAGAGAAAAGAGTATTATAAATAAAGAGAATAATGCTGTTATGGAATAGAGCATATATAACTTTAATATTAAGTTGATTTCTAATGATGATATAGAGATCAACTTTTATTTTATAAAAATAATACAATAAATTAAAAATATGATAAAATATGGGAGGGGTAATTTGTAATAAATGGGAGGGAAAAATGGTAAGAATTATAGGGAAGTTTTTTAAATGGTTATCAATAACTATATTATCAGTAATATTGATAATTGTAATTTACAATATTTTTGATAATAACAGAATAAAAGTTGTAGAGCAAGAAGTTGAAGTGGTAGATTTACCAGAAGAGTTTGAAGGATTTAAGATACTTCAAATAGCAGATTTACATGGTAAAACTTTTGGAAAGAATCAAAAGAGATTACTTAAAAAAATGAATGCCATAGATTATGATATGATTGCTATTTGTGGAGATATGATGGACAAGCATACTGAAGATAATAAGCCTTTCTTTGATATATTAGATGGTTTAGAAAATAAGGAGAATATTTTTTATGTAAAAGGTGATACAGGATTGGAAGCTGTTAATGAGAATATTGGAGAAATAACTAGTGATGGACAACTATTAATTGAAAAGGGATGCAAGGTTTTAGATAAGCCTTATGCTATTACAAGAGGCGAAAGTACCTTATGGGTATCTAGATTTATTAATGGAACAACTTTTTATAATGAAACAGGTGTAGATAAGGATAATGATAATTCAGTTAAAGTTGTAGTTACTCATTATCCAAGACATGAAAATCATTATGCAACAGATCAAAATATACCAGATTACAATCTTGTTTTAGCAGGGCATTATCATGCAGGACAAATTAGAATACCTTTCTATGGAGCATTATTTATTCCAGATGTTTTTGCACCAGTATATTTTTTCCCAGATCAAAAAGAAGTAAAAGGTTTAATTACATGGGGAAATACAAATCAATATGTAACAGCTGGCCTTGGTGCTAATGCACCATATAAGTTATTACAATTTAGATTGTTTAACACACCAGAAATTAATGTACTTACTTTGACAAAAAGAGCAAAATAGTATGAAGATATTATAAATAATATGTAAAAAAAATAGTTAATTTTTATAACGAAAGTTAGTATTAAATTGAGTTCTAATTGGTAAAAAATGGTATAATGATATTGGAATTAAAATTTTAATAATAAAATTATATGGAGGTATTTTTTATGAAAGCTAAATGGAAAACGCCACAAGTAAAGAAATTAAATTTAGAGGAAACAAAAGCAGTAGAAGCAATAATTATGTATAGGAGTGGTTCACCAGAATTAGTAACTATGGATTTAGAACCATTTATAGGTTGGAAATGTCCATGTTGCCAAAAGGAAAGTGGATATATATTTAATCAAGAAGGTGAAGCACAAAATGATTTTAAAACAAATCATTTACCAAATTGCCTTAAGTATGATAAAGTACATGACAGGTGTATGAGTTAAGTGTAAATTTATTTAGCGCATAACCTAAAAAGGAATATATTAGTAATAGTATATTCCTTTTTATATAATAAATATTATGTTAATTAGGAGAAGTATATGAAAAAACACTTAAAATATATATTTAGTATTGCTATTGTTTTTTTTATTACAGTTTTAAATATAAGTTGTAGTAAAGATAAAGAAGTAGGATTAGTATACGGAGTTGAGTCAGCGCCTATAGTAATAAAAAACTATACAAGCTTTCAATGTCCAGATTGTTCTGAGTTACACTTAAAATTACATGATGTTTTAAAAAAATATATAGATAATGGTGATGTAAAATATATAGAAAAGCAAATTGATATAGAAAGATTTCAATTTGATGATTTAATTTATAAAAAAATGAATGATGAACAAATAAATGATTTTGAAAAGTTATCAGAAATATATGAAAAACAAAGTCAATGGATAGCTTATGAAAATGATGAAGATGTTATTAAACTATTAAATTTAAAAGAAGATGATAATAAAAATAATATTAGTGATTTGAAGAGGATAAGAAAAGAAAAAGAAAAGTTAGATATTCATGCAGTACCTACTGTATATATTAATGGTGAAGAAATGTCTAATAAAATCACAGCAGAAGAACTTGAAGAAAAATTAAAAAGTTTACTTAAGTAAAAAAATTTGATTGTATATAAAAGGGAAAAATGGTGGAATTTGATGAACGGTTGATGATAATAATTAAGTGGAAATATGATAATATAAATATAGTACACTAAGATGCAGAAGATGTTATTAAGAGTAATTTTAATATACATAGAGAGTTTTATTTGGATACACTTCAAAAAAGGGGAGTATCCTTTTATTTTGAAATAAACAAAAAGCTTAATTTTATCACCGTGGAGGATAAGGATGGAAAAGTATCAAGAACAGATAATTGATTTATTAAATGCATCTATACATGATAGTAAACCAAAATTAAATTATTCTAACAATATTGATTGGGATAAAATCATTGAAGAATGTAATGCTCATAGTATAGATGGACTTTTATATCCAGCACTAAAAAATAGTGGAGATAATATAGATAATAAAATTATAAATAAATTAAAAAAAATTACACTTATATCTGCAATTCAGCAAAGTAAGCATATTAAAGATACAGAGGAAATATTAAAATTATTTAATGAAAATAATATATCAGTAATAGTTTTGAAAGGACTAGTTATTAGGTATTATTACCCAAAACCAGATTTAAGGACAATGTGTGATTCAGATATAATTATTCATAAGGAAGATCTGCCAAAGGTGAGAAAACTTCTTTTAAATGAAGGTTTTAGAGAAGAAGAGGATGCAGGGCATCATATTGCATTTTTAAAACATGGATTTAATTTAGAAGTTCATTGGACATTAGCAAATGAAACATTTAGAAATGGGCAAAAATGCTTTCAAGAATATATTTGGAATGATGCTAGGAAGATTAAAGTTGGGAGAATTGATACATTAGCATTATCACTTGAGGACCAGGCTTTACATTTTTGTGCACATATGGCATCTCATATGGCTATATCAGGCTTTGGTGTTAGACAATTAGCAGATTTAGTTTTATTAGTTGAACATGAGGGAAAGAATATTAATTGGAATAATTTTTTATTAAAAGCAGAAAGAAGTGGATTATTAAGATTTTCTATAGGCATGTTTAAAGTATGTAATTATTTATTTAATATGGAGATACCAAAAGAGCTTAAAGATAATAATAATGATGATGATGTTATAAATTTAGTTGTAGATGATATATTCACAGGAGGAGTTTATGGGCAAAGAGATTTATCTTATACCTTTAGAGCTCAAGTGGGGTACGATATAGATAAAGATAATACCTTTAGTATGGTTAAAAGATATATACAAATAATATTACCTCCAGTAAATAAATTATCTGATAGATATGGATATGCAAAGAAATATAAAATATTGCTTCCAATTGCATGGATACATCATATATTTGTAGGAATTACTACTAAAGAATATGACAAGGAAAGTAAAAAGAAATTTTTAACCTCAACCATTAGTAATGCAAAAAGTAGAAATAAGGTTGTAAGATGGTTAGAACTTTAAAATATATTTATAATTAATGTGGTGTTAAAGGGAAGGAGTTAATTATGAGAATAGTTGTAGCAGGAACAGGTTATGTAGGATTAGTTACAGGAGCTTGTTTATCGGAAATAGGACATAATGTAACTTGTGTAGATATAGATGAAAACAAGATTACAATGATGAAGGAAGGAATTTCTCCTATATATGAGCCTGGATTAGATGAATTATTAAAGAAAAATCATGATGAAGGAAGATTAAATTTTACAACAGATTATAAAAATGCTTATAAAAATGCAGAGATAGTATTTATAGGGGTAGGAACTCCTGAAAGAGAAGATGGTTCAGCTAATCTTGATTATGTTTTTACTGTCTGCAAAGAAATTGCTGAAAATATTGAAAATGATTGCTTAGTAGTGGTTAAGTCAACTGTTCCAATTGGAACTAATGATAGAGTAGAAGCATATTTAAGAGAAAATGTAATAAATAATGTGAATATTGAAGTGGCTTCAAATCCAGAGTTTTTATCACAAGGAACTGCAGTTGTAGATACTTTGCACGCATCAAGGATAGTTATTGGAGTTGAAAGTAAAAAGGCAGAAGAAAAATTAAGATACGCTTATGAAGCATTTAAACAACCTATAGTAGTTACTAATAGAAGAAGTGCTGAAATGATTAAGTATGCTTCTAATGATTTTTTAGCGTTAAAAATAAGTTTTATAAATGAAATGGCAAATGTTTGTGAGATTGTTGGAGCTAATATAGAAGATGTAGCTAAAGGTATGAGTTATGATAAAAGAATTGGGGACAAGTTTTTAAAAGCTGGTCTTGGTTATGGAGGATCATGTTTTCCTAAAGATACAAAAGCTTTACATTGGTTAGCTAATGATAGTGGATACGAAATAAAAACTATTAAAGCTACAATAGAAGTTAATGAAAATCAAAAGTATAAGATGTTTAGAAAAGCAAAAAAACGATTTGGAACTTTAAAAGGAATGAAAGTAGCAGTACTTGGATTAACTTTTAAACCTGAAACAGATGATTTAAGAGAAGCTCCATCTATTCCTAATATTAATAGGTTATTAGAGGAAGGAGCAAAAATAGTCGCTTATGACCCTATAGGTGAAGAAAATTTTAAAAAAATATTTAAATCAGGAATTGAATATGTAAATTGTCCAGAGGAAGCATTAAAAAATGCAGAAGTAGTGTTCATATTTACAGAATGGAAAGAAATTAAAAATTTGGATTTAAAACTTTATGAAAATTTAATGAAAACACCAATAATTTTTGATGGTCGTAATTGTTATGATATTGATTTAGTAGAAGAATATAATATAGATTACTATTCTATCGGAAGAAGTGAGATATTAAATATTAATAAAGAAATATAGTTAATTGCGAAAAAAATAGAAATTTGTAATACGATTAATTATAAAAAAATAGGAAAATATGGTAAAATATAATATAAGGTTATACATTTTATTTGAAATATATAATAAACCTTAATTAAATTATAAACATATTGGAGGTAAAAATGATAAAAAAATGGATGAATCCAGAATTAAAAGAATTAGATGTAAGAAGAACTAAAGTAATAGAACCAACTATAAGTTCACCACGTTCAATGGAACCATTATATGGATGGCATTGTCCTTGTTGTTTAAAGAATAGTGAATATATATTTAATACAGAATCTTTAGCACGTTATGATTTTAGCACAAATCATTTACCAATTTGTCCTAAATATGATGAAAATACTAAGTCATGTATAATATCTTAATTTTAAAAAGAAATTATATATGAATAAACAAGGTAGATTAATTTCTACCTTGTTTATTCATATATTATGAAAAAATTAAAAATTATATTTAAAATGGAGAGAAAGTATGAATTCAGGAAAAAGTAAGTTTTATTATGAAGTATATGGCTTAGATATTGAATCAGAAATAAAAATAGATGAGTTTGTACCAATTGAAAATATTAATACTGATAATAAAGTTAATATGATATATAGTAAAATGCCAGCCAATATAAAAAAAAGTATAGAAGATAATAAAAAAGCTTTTTTTTCTAAAGAAGAAGTGTGGTTTCATATTGATGAAGTGGCTACTTATAGAGTGACTAATGGGGAGTTCATTGAATTTGAACCTTGTGAAAAGGCAGACCCGTACATTTTAAGAGTGTTTTTAATGTGTAGCTGTTTAGGTTTTATAATGATACAAAGGGATATTATAGCCATTCACGGAGGAACTATTGTTGTTGATAATAAAGCTATAATTTTAACAGGTGATAGAGGGGCTGGAAAATCAACACTTACCACTGCTTTAAGATTAAAAGGATATCAATTTATTTCTGATGATGTAGCTGCTTTAGAAATGAAAAATAATATTCCAATGGTGAAGCATGGGTTTCCTTATCAAAAGCTATGCAGTAGCGCTATGGATAAATTAGAATATGATAAAGAAAAATATTTTTCATTTATGAGTGATACTGAAATTAAATATTTAGTGGATGCTCATGATGATTTTATATATGAGGATACTAGGCTTTTTGCTTTATGTGAATTGTCAGTAAGTGATACTGCTCAGGTTCAAATTGAAGAAATAAAAGGTAGTGAAAAACTAAATAAACTTATAACCAATAGATATAGAGCAGAATTTGTACAAGCAATGGGGGGAATATCACCAATTGCTTTCAAGACTTTACTACAAATTGCCAAGAGCATAAAATTTTATAAGATTATAAGACCAGAAGGTCAATTTACAGTAGATAAGCAGATAGAATTATTGGAAGAAAAAATTAAAACATTACAAAGTATAAATTAAGAAGGAGTGAATCATATGTTAGATTTTAAAAAGTTTTCAGGAAAAGTTGGAGAAGTAAAAAAGGATTATGGAGTTAATCTTGATTCTGTTGTTTCAAAAAATGAAGAAATAGATGATACGGATCTTGATGGTGAAAAAGTAATGATGAACCTAGATAAAGGTCAATACTTTATGATGAATGAAGTAGGAAGTAGAATATGGGAACTTATTGAGGGAAATACTTCTATAGTAAATATAATAGAAACTTTAACTAATGAATATCAAGTAGATGAAGAAACTTGTGAAAATACTGTAATGGAGTTTTTAGGAAGATTAAAAGATGCAGAGCTTATTAAAGTTCTTTAAAAAAATAAAAACATTTTTCAAAATAAAAAATCAGGATAAATTAGCTTTTATAAAAGCATTTATATATATGGGTTACTTTAGATCTTTTATATTATTTGTACCATTTAATAAATTGAGAAAGCGTATGGGTAAGATTAAGTTGGAGTCACCACAGGAAGTAGATGATGAATGCTATAAAAAAGCTGTAAGAATAGCAAGGATAGTAGGAATAGTATCTTATCATACACCATGGGAAAGTAAATGTTTAGTACAAGCATTAACGGCTCAAAAAATGTTAAAGAAACAGGGAGTATCTACAACTCTTTATTTAGGAGTAAAGAAAGACAATAATAATCAAATGTTAGCTCATGCTTGGATCAGATGTGGAGATTATTTTGTTACAGGTGGAGGCAATAGACATGGATATGCCGTAGTTGCCAAATTTGCTAGTTAGTATCTATGACTTATTATAGTCTTAAAATAAATAAATATTAACTTAAAAGGAGAATGGAAAATGAAAAAAGAATTTGTAAAACCTGAATTAAGAGATTTATCAGTAAACTTAACAAATGATATAGAGTATGTAGATTATTGTAATTGGGTAGGTACAGAAGTTATTGGATTAGGCAATGAAGACTACACAGATCCAAATAAAAAACCTACTCAGCACCCAGATTGGGTATGGTGTAATAAGCATAATAGATGGCATCCAAAAAATCATGGTTCAAATGATTCAACAGTAAGTGGCTCATAATATTAAAAATGTAATTTAGTAAAAAATAAGCTTAAGGATAAATATGACCTTAAGCTTATTTTTTATTTTAAATAGAAAAGTATAGATTCAATTTTAAACTTATTGATTTTAACAATATATATATATAATAAAAATAAATTTTAGGATATAATATTATAAAATGATATTATTTAGGATGTGATTAAATCATGTTTTATGGTTGTAATATAAAAAATGATGTTGAGTACTCTCTTGATAAAAACATAAGAAATGAGATTATTAAGATTAGAGATATATGTATTTATAGATTAAAAAATGCAGATATATTATTATTTGGTTCTATAGCAAAGGGAAAATATAAAAATAGTAGTGATATTGATATATTAATATTAATTGATGATAATAAAAGTGTTAGTGAATTAAGAAAATTAAGACATGAATTAGAAGATGATATAGATAACCTAAATTTAAGTAGAAGTGTAGATATTAAATTATATAATAAAAATAGATATATTGAATTAAGTAAGGAAATAAGCTTTGAAGGAGATATAATAAAAGATTTAATAGATATAAGGAAGTGGAATTATGGTTAAGAGAGATATGTTTTATTTTGCAGATATTGATGAAAAATTTATAGATTCAACGAAAGATAATGAAGGATTAGAAGATGGAGTGCTAGTTCATTGTCAGCAATGTATTGAAAAAAATTTAAAAGCTATTATTCAGAAGAAGTACGGAGTGATATCAAAAGAACATAATCTTGTTAAACTATTAGAAGTATTATATTTGCAAGGTTATCCAGAATTAAAAAAGTATAAGAGTCTTTGTAGAGATTTAAAAGATTTTTATTTTAGTAGAAGATATGCCAGTGATGATTATGAAATTTTAACTCATGAAGAATATATTGATTATATTAATAATTTTTATGAGTTATTAAATGAACTTAAGAAAATCAGAAGTGAATTTGAATAAATATAAAAAACACCTAACAGCATGTTTATTATGTTGTTAGGTGTTTTTTTATAAAATGTTATACTAGTTCAGTGGCAACTTCTAAGATACTTTCCTTACTTACTTGTTTTAAATGACCTTTTTCCAGTCGTATTATACGATGACAAATATTAAGGGCTGAAGGTCTATGAGTTATGATGATGCAAGTTGGTTTATGGGGCAGTGATTTAACTGATTTTAAAACACTTACTTCTGTTTCAGGATCAAGAGCAGAAGTTGCTTCATCTAAGATTAATATTGGTTTCTTTCTTAAGAATGAGCGAGCTATGGCTAAGCGTTGAGCTTGTCCCTCGGAAATGCCAGTAGCTTTTTCACCAATTACTGTTTCAATGCCATTTTCTAATTCATTAACGAAATCTAAAGCGCAGGCGTTTTTTAAAGCTTCATATATTTCTTCTTCTGTAGCTTCAAAGTTACCATATCTTAAGTTGTCTTCAATAGTACCAGAAAATAAAGTATTTCCTTGTGGAACATAAGAAATTAAATTTCTGTAATCTCTATTAAAGGAATCCTTTTTATTATTTTCTTTTAAATAAACTTTACCACTGCTTGGATTTATTAGCGCAAGTATCAGTCTAATTAAAGTGGTTTTCCCTTCACCAGATGGACCTACAAAAGCAATGGTTTCACCATAAGGAATAGTTAAATTAATATCATTAATAATTTTAGTACCTTTTTTATATTCAAAAGATACATCTTCAAAGGTTATTTCTGGATTAATAAAATCAATAACTTCTTTTTCTGATGATTTTTCCAGTGGTATTTCTTCAAGTTCCATTAATCTTTCGGCAGCGGCAATAGTTGATATTAATCCAGGAAACATAGATGCCAATGAAGAAAATGGAGATTGTACCTTTCCATATAGCTGTAGCATGGCTGTAAAGGTACCATAAGTAGTTACTCCAGTAGAAATATTTAAAGCACCCCAGCAAAAGATTGTAAAGTAAGCTAAGTTTGAACATAGTGACATGGCTAATCCAGTCATAGCTGAAAGTTTAGTATTTTTCATGGCTATATTATATTTATTATTTTGAATTTGTATTAATCTATCCATATTTATTTTTTCCATACAAAAAGTCTTTACAATCATTATATTTTGTACAGATTCTTGAATGAAGGCTCTATATTTAACATCTTCTTCTTGAGCTTTCTTATAAAGAGCTTTTAACTTTTTGCTAAAATATCTGCTTACTAACACAAGAAATGGTCCAATAAATATTGCAATTATAGCAATGGAGGGAGCTAAATAAATAAGCGTAGAAAAAGAAGCTAATAGTGTTACTAAAATTGAAATAATGTTAGGAATGGTACTAAGCAAAGTAGAACTTATAGTTGCTACATCAGAAGTTATTCTTGTCAATAAACTTACACTATGAAATTTACTTTGTTCAAGCCAGCTACTATATTCAATATGTTCAAACATTTTATTTTGAATATTTTGATTAAGCTTTGTAGAAGCATGGGTGCTTAATAAAGATGTTATAGGATTTAATAACATCATACCTAAAGTAATACTGATCATGATAATAAGATACTTTATCACTTGCGAGGTGTTACCGCCTATAGCATTATCTATTAATGATTTGGAAATTAACGTATTATAAACGCTGATTAAAGAGGAAGCTGAACTTATTACAGTAGTAAAGATTAAAAATGGTATTACAGGTTTAGCATGGGATAAAATCCACTTTATTTTTATAAAAAATTCTTTTAAATCATGAATATTTATTAGTTTTTTCCAGTTCATCTAGTAATCTCCTTTTTAAAATACTAAGAATATATTAACATAAAAAGAAATTAAAACCAATTAATAAAAGTGATATTTTAGAGAATATTATAAAAATAAATTGTAGG
>NZ_FR886618.1:0-14347 GCF_000436575.1 Clostridium sp. CAG:265 | reverse complement strand
AGTAAAATAAATATGTGAAAAATGTAAATAATACTTAGAGGTGAATTATGGATAATGTATGGAGAATAAATAATGGTTATATAAGTAATAGTAATTTAGAGAGAAATAAGAAAATAGTGATAGTAATAAATGTAGTTGAGGATGAAGTTAGGTCATATGAAGAAAATTAAAGAAAACTATATCTTTATTTTATCCTTTATACTTCCAATAGTTCTACTGTTTATAATATTTACAGTCTTAGGAGTAGGCTTTATTGGTGAAAAGACTATAGTGTCCAGTGATATGTATACTCAATATGTTGCTTATTTTGGTAAATTTAAAGAAATTTTAAGTGGAGATGGCAGTATATTTTATTCATTTAATAAATCTCTTGGTGGAAATAATATAGGGTTATTTGCTTACTATTTAGCAAGTCCATTAAATTTGCTTTTGATATTTTTTCCTAAGTCAGCTATAGGTGAGTTTATCTTTAGTATTTATTTAATAAAGATAGGGTTAGCTTCCTTATGTTTTTCCATATATATAAGCAAGGTTTATAAAAAGAAGGATTTATCAGTAGTGATTTTTTCCTTATGTTATGGACTTATGGGATATAACATATGTTTTCAAATGAATATAATGTGGATGGATGGGATGATGCTATTACCATTGGTGGCATTAGGTATTGAAGAAGTAATAGTTAATGAAAAATATAAATTATATATGATAGCTTTATTTATGGTTATTGTAAGCAATTATTATATAGGCTATATGATATGTATTTTTTCAGTATTATACTTTTTCTATAAAGCCAGTATTTATAGAAGAATTACTTTGTCAGGGACAGTTAAGTTTTTTTATTCATCAATTATTACTGGAGGATTAGCAGCTTTTTTACTTATTCCAGTGGCAATATCTTTAAGTACTGGTAAGGCTGATTTTAATTTGTTTAGTGAAGCTATAACCATTAAACAGGATTTAAGTAGCATCTTAAGCAAGTTATTTATTGGTAGTTATAATATGGGACAAGTAATGAAGTCACCTGCCAATATTTATTGTTCAGTTATGGTGGCAGAATTATTAATATTATATTTTTTTAATAAGGAAATTAAGCTAAGAAATAAACTTACTTCTTTAATAGTACTAGGTTTTATTGCTTTAAGCTTTTTTATAAGCACATTTATATTATTATGGCATGGCTTTGATTATCCCATAGGATTTCAATATAGAAATTCATTTATATTTTGCTTTTTTGTAATTACTTTATCATATGAAGCTTGGTTAAAAATTAAAAGCACTAACTTTAAAAGTTTGTTTATAGTAACGCTTTTTTTTGCAATGATAAGTATCTTAGTAAGTTATGGAGATTATGATTATTTAGATATAAATAAAATAGTAGTTACATTTGTAATTAGTGTTTCTTATGTTATTATCTTAACTACTTTTATTAAATTTAATGATATCAACAGAATTATATTGCCCTTAATTAGTGTACTACTTGTCACAGAGCTTACTTTAAATTCTTATCTTTCCATGAAAAATATTAAATATATTGATAAAGAGCATATTGGAGGCTATATTGAAACCATCTCACCATTAATTGAAGAAGTAAAATCACTAAATGATAATTTTTATAGAATTGAACAAGTTTATAGAAATACCTTAAATGATTCTATGCTTTTAAATTATAATGGTCTTGGTCATTCTAGCTCAGCTAATGAGGAAAACACAGCTAAGTTAATTAAGAGTTTTGGTTTTAAAACCAATGTCATTAATAATGTTTATAATATGGGTTCAACAATTCCCATAGATTCAATTTTAGGTATTAAATATCTGATTTCCATGGAGCAGCCAGAATTTTTTAAGTGCTATAAATATAAGCAAAATATGTTTTATAAAAAAGTTAAAACAGAAGGGAGTTATGCTGTTTATGAAAATCCTTATGCTTTACCTATAGCATTTATGGTTAATGAAAGATTAGAGTCTACCAATATCAATGAAGTTAAAAATAAATTTGTTTATAGTAACGATATATTAAAGTTAATGGTTAATGAAAATTATGATATATATAAAGTATTAAATATCACTGATATTAAATTAAATAACTTATCAGAAGTGAAATATGATGATGAAACAGTATATCAAAAGGAAATTAAGGGTGTAAAAGCTACCATAGAGCTTATTGTAAAGGCTGAGCAATATGCACCAATATATATGTTTTTAAAATCTAGTGAATATGAAAATGGTTTTAGTAGCAAGAAAAGTAATATTAGTTCACAAAATAGCGTTAACATAACAGTAAATAATAATGTAAAGTATGATCAGTTTACAGGTTATGGTTATAATATTCAATTTATTGGCACCTATGATAAGGATGAAGAAATAACCATTGAAATTTCTGTACTAAATGATAGCTTTAGTTTAGATGAAGTACAATTATATTATTGTGATATGGATAGATTCCAAGACATTTATAAAAATTTATCTTATAATATAATAGAAAATACAATATATAAAGATGGATATATTAAAGGTGATATAAAGGTAACAGCAGATAAGACATTGATGTATACTTCAATTCCTTATGATGAAGGTTGGAATTTAAAAGTTGATGGTGAGGAGTATGATTATTTTAAAATTTTAAATGGATTAATTGGTGTAAAACTTCAGCCAGGAGAACATAAAATTGAATTTAAATATAAGTTACCAGGTTTAAGATTAGGCATAGGGATTTCTATATTTTCATTGGGAATATTAATTTTAGCATTTAAAAATAAAAAAAGAGTCTTTTCTAAGTTAAAGAGTTAGAAAAGACTCTTTGTTATTATAAATGAATATTTTATAGTCACTATAATATATTAAGGTTATATTAAGGTTATATTATGTATAAAATTAATATCTAATATTTAAAATAAATTTATATAATAGTGAAAGGATGAACTGCTTTATGAAGAGAAAAGAGATTAAGGATGTTATTAAAAAATTTACATATAAAAATAAAAAGAGTTTATGTATATTTATGGTTTTAGCTGTTTTGGCTGGGGGAATTGTTATTGTTAAAATTAATTCTTATAAATCACAACAAACAATAGATTCTGAAAATTATGCTAGAACTGTTTTTGTTGAAAAGGGAGAAATAAATAGGTCAATAAATGTAAATGGTAAAATTGAAAGTGCAGAAGTATCAATGGTTTCAACATCATTAACGGAAAAAGTTAAGTCTGTTAATGTAAAAGTTGGAGACTATGTTAAAGCTGGAGATGTTATTTGTACTTTAGATGATGGTGATATAACAAAAGAAATTGAAAAGAAAAAATCTGAAATAGCTGAAAATAAGAAAGAATTAGAAGCTAATTATAATAAATTATCTAATCAGTTAAAAGAAGCAAAAAATGTTAAAGTATCTTCAGTATCAGCACAAGATAATGTAGTATCAAATTTAAAAAGTAACTATGAAAACACAGAAAATGATTTAAATAATTATGATGGAACTTATAAAAAGATTCAAAATACATATAACACAATGTTAAGTGCAATAGAAAGTAAAGTAAATAATTATAATGAAGCTGAGAATATTAAAAATTCTGCTTATAATGCTTGGATAGCTAGTGGAGGAAATGCTTCTTCTGATGAATATGTAGCTTATAAAAGTGCAGAAGAAAATTTAAATAATAAACAAAGAGAATTAGAAGAAGCAAAACAACTTTATAATTATGAAGAAATAAAAGAAAGCTATAATGCAGCACTGGCAATATTTAATGAAAAAATAAGCAATAGAAATTTAGCTAAGGAACAATATGAAGCAGCAGTAGCAAATCGTTTAAGTGTGATTAATAGTGCTGATGGAGAAATATCTAATCTTGAATCATCAGTTAATGATGCATATAAACAACTACAAAAAGCTGATGATAATGAAGAATTAAAAAATTTAGAAGAAAGATTATCAAAAACTGTATTAAAGGCTGAAACAGATGGGAAGGTAACTGAACTAAAAATAAAGGTAGGGGCAGTACCAGAGGGACAAGTTGCTACAATTCAATCTGATAATAAGCTTATTATAAGTGCTATTATTCCAGAGTATGAAATTAAAAATGCAAAAGTAGGTATGAATGCATTGATTACTACTAATTCTAGTGATAAAAAGATTTCAGGAAAGCTTACAAGAATATCTCCTACAGCTAATGCTGGAGAAACAAGTGGTTTTTCAGCAGATATATCTATAGATGATGCTAAAGATTTATATATTGGAACAAATGCTAAAGCAGAGATAATAGTTTCAGAAAAGAAAAATGTTCTTATGGTTCCTAAAGATGCAGTTAAAGAGGTGGGAGGAAAATATTTCCTGATGGTAAAAGGAAAAGATAATCAATTTATTGAAACAGAAGTAACTCTTGGAGAAGAAAATGATTATTATGTTGAAGTAAGTGGAAGTGGCATAAAAGAAGGTAGTGAAATACTTGCTGATCTTACAAATTATAATGAAACAACAGAAGGTGTTGAGAATGAAAGTAAAGGTGAAGCATAATGATAGATAAAGTCAAACCACTAATAGAAATGAAAGAAATAATTAAGGCATATAATATTGGATTAGAAAGTGAAATAGAAATACTACATGGTATAGATTTGAAAATTTATGAAGGAGAATTTGTGGCTATTGTAGGTGAATCAGGTTCAGGTAAATCTACATTAATGAATATTATAGGGGTTTTAGATAAACAAACTAAAGGTGAATATTATTTAGATGGTATAGATATAAAAAATGCCAATGAAGCAGAAATGAATGTTATTAGAAATAAAAAGATTGGTTTTGTTTTTCAAAATTTTAATTTGATAGGAAGAACATCTGCTCTTAGAAATGTGGAATTACCTATGCTTTATGCAGGTGTACCAGCAGAACAGCGTACAAAAAGAGCTAAGGAGCTTTTAAGTAAAGTTGGAATGGAATCTAGAATGAATCATATGCCTAATGAGCTTTCAGGAGGACAAAAGCAAAGAGTTGCCATTGCTAGAAGTTTAGTTAATAATCCTGCAATAATTCTTGCGGATGAGCCAACAGGAGCACTTGATAGTGAAACTAGTACTATGGTAATGAATATTTTTAATGATTTAAATAAAAATCAAGGAAAAACAATTATTCTTATAACTCACAGTAAAGAAATAGCAGAGCAATGTCCTAGAATTGTAACCATAAAAGATGGAAAAATTATAAATGATAGCAAAGAGGTGGTGAGTTAATGGGATTAATGGAAAATGTAAGGCTAGCTATCAGCAGTTTAAAAGCAAATAAGCTTAGAGCGTTACTTACAATGTTAGGTATTATAATAGGTATTGCCTCTGTAATTACCATTGTTACCATAGGAGATTCACTGGCTGCATCAATAAATAGTGAAATGTCAGGTTTTGGTGCTAGAAATATTAATATGTACTTAGAACAAAAAAATTTAATTACATATAATGAAAATGGAGAAGAAATTTATTCTGAATATGAAGCACCCACAGAAAAGGATTTTGTTACAGATGAAATAATAAGTGATTATAAAAAAAAATTTGCTGATGATTTATTAGCAGTACCTCTTTCAGAAAGTGCTGGAAGTAGTACTCTTTTAAATGGAAGAATCAAAGCTGATATAGAGGTATATGCTGTAAATGCAGATTACTTCAAAGGTGAAAATGTTAAAATAATATCTGGAAGAGCCTTAACGGAAAAAGATAATGATGAATTAAGAGCTGTTACTGTAGTAAGTGATAGTTTTGTTGATAAGTATTTTAAAGGTAAATATACATATGATGAAGTTTTAGGTAAATCTTTTGAAGCAAATATAGGAAATAATACAGTAAAGCTATATATATGTGGTGTATATAAGTATAATAAAAATGATGGAGAAGGTATGTATTCATCAGATGGAAAAACAAGTACAAAAGTATTTATTCCTATGTCAATTTATAAAAAAATTAATAATAAAAGTAAGGGGTATGAATATTTTACTATTATACCTAAAGAAAATGTAGATTTAAATGAGTTTTTAAATAAGACAAACAGCTATTTTTCTGAAGCCTATAAATCAAATAAAAAATTTGAACCAACTGGATATAGTATGGAATCAATGATGGAATCTACAAATAAGATGATTAATAGTATTAAACTAGGAATAAGTGCTGTAGCAGCAATATCACTTTTAGTAGGTGGTATTGGTGTAATGAATATAATGATGGTTTCAATTACAGAAAGAACAAAAGAAATAGGCATTCGCAAAGCATTAGGAGCAGGAAAGAGGGTTATACTTATACAATTTATTGTGGAAGCGGTAATTATATGTATAATAGGAGGTATAATAGGTGTTATAATAGGAAATTGTTTTGGAGCAATAGGTGCAAAAATCATGGGATATAGTGTTAAAGCTAATATTTATGCAATTTTATATTCAGTTGCTTTCTGTATGGCTATAGGGATATTCTTTGGATATTATCCAGCGAGTAAAGCAGCAAAGATGAATCCTATTGATGCATTAAGATACGAGTAAAGAGGAGTAAATTAATTATATGACAAAAAATATATTAATTGCAGAAGATGATGAGGATATAGTTGGTTTATTAAGATTATATTTAGAAAAGGATGGATATAAAGTTATATCTGTAGATAATGGAGAAGATGCTTTTAAAATAGTAAAAAATAGTCAAATATCTTTAGCATTATTAGATATTATGATGCCTAAGATGAATGGGTATGAACTTACTAAAAAAATTAGAGAGATAACAAATATTCCCATTATAATTTTATCAGCTAAAACTCTTGATAGTGAAAAGATACTAGGTCTTGACTTAGGTGCTGATGATTATCTTACAAAGCCTTTTAATCCATTGGAAGTAGTAGCTAGAGTAAAGTCACTTTTAAGAAGATGTTATGAATTTAAGTTAGATAATGTAGAAGAATCTAAGAAAATATTAAAAGTTGGTGAATTAGTATTAAATGAAGAAACAGTATCTTTAACTAAGAATGGGGAAGAAATTCAACTAACTCCAACTGAATTTAAGATATTAGCTCTTTTAATGAGCAATCCAGGAAGAGTATATACAAAGGTACAAATTTATGAAAATATTAATGGAGAATATTTCAAAAATGATGATGGTGCATTAATGGTGCATATTTATAGAATTAGAGAAAAAGTAGAAGATGATTCAAAGAACCCAATGTATTTAAAAACAGTAAGGGGGCTTGGTTATAAAATTGAAAAAATATAAAAAGGCAAATAGAAGGGGAAGTATATTTTCCCTTCTAATTAATAATTACATATTATTCACAGTAATTATTATAATTTCAGCTATATTAATAAACAATGTTAGCAATTATTTAATATTTGGTGATTATGATGCTACTTTAGGATTAACTAAGAAATATCAAAATTACTTGAAGGAAGAAAAATTTAATAAATTAAATCTAAAAGAGATAACAGGTGAAGATGGTACTATAGAAATATTAGATGAAAATTATAATTTAATTTATTCTTTAGGAAAGGATATTAATAAGGAAAAATATAATGAAGATGAGATAAATGCTATACCAAACTATAGAAAGGATGATACATATTTAAATATATATGATTATTATAGTGAAAATGGGGAAAGTTATAAGCTAATTATTGCTGAATCATATTATTCAGAAGGTGTTATAAGCAATTCATTAAAATCTACTAGTAAATGGTTTAAAGTATTAGATAAAAATTTGAATGTTATATTAGAAAGTGATAATGCGCCAGCAAAAAAAAATTATACTGAAAAAGAAATTATTTATATGAGAGGTTATTATAATAATGGACTATTTATTGAAAAGTATCAATATATTAATAATGACGGCATAAAAAGAACAGCTATTATTAAATCAAGAGAGTTGTACACAAATAGTTTCTTTAAAAAAATGAATATATTAACTAAGATAGATTTTGTTGTGTTTGGAATAGCTTATATAATTTTAGTGGTGATATTTGTATTTGTTCTTAGAAGTAAGTTTTATGAGCCATTAGAAAAGCTTAATAAAGCAATGGAACTTTTAACAGAAGGAAAAAGAAAAAAACCTGTAGATTATAGTGGACCTCGTGAATTTGTAGATATATGTGATAGATTTAATATTATGGTAAGTAAGCTTGAAGATAGTGAAAATCAACGTAAGAAGTTGATGAATGATAAAGAACGTATGATGGCAGATATATCACATGATTTAAAGACACCTATAACAAGTATTCAAGGATACGCTAAAGCGCTTTCAGATGGAATAATTGTTGATGAAGATAAGGATAAGTATATAAAGATTATTTATGAAAAATCAAAGAAGCTTACAGAGCTTATTAATATTTTTCATGAATACAGTAAACTAGAGCATCCAGACTTTAATCTTATTTTTGAAAAAGTTGATTTAAGTGAATATTTAAGAGCATATATTGCTTTAAAATATGAAGATATAGTTGAAAGTGGCTTTAATATAGAAGTGGATATTCCAGAAGAGGAAATGGAAATAAAAATTGATAAGGTTCAGTTACAAAGGGTATTTGATAATATCTTAGGCAATAGCATTAAACATAATGAAAAAGGTACTAATATATATGTATCATTGAAAGAAAAAAATGATATTTATGAAATAATAATTGCTGATGATGGAAAGGGAATTTCAAAAGATATAGCAAATAATATATTTGAAGCATTTACAGTAGGTGATGAATCAAGAAATAGCAAACAGGGATCAGGTCTTGGTCTTGCTATAGCTAAAACAATAGTTGATCTTCATGGAGGAACCATAGAGCTTGAACCAGAATCTCTTAAGAAATTTAGTACACAATTTAAAATAATTTTAAAGAAAAATCCTAAACTATAGATTTCGTTTATATTATTTACAGTATACTTTTTTAAACAATTAAGTTGAAAATATGAATTAATAGAATAAAAATATATCCATACATTTTAACAAAAAAAAACAACGATATTACAAAAAGATACATTTAAATAAATTTATGTTGTAATCTTAGAATAATATTATTGAAGAGGTGGTTTTATGGAGATATATGATGAAATTGATAAGATAAGAGAAATTCTAGAATATGAAATTGACAAAAGTAGTTCTTTAAGTGACAATAAGATTTTAGAATTAAGTGTTAGATTGGACAAACTTATTAATGAGTATTATAGGAGTATAAATTAAAGTTAATTATAAAGGATATGTATTGGTAATTATATTATGGAGGAATCTTATAGAATAGGTGTTAAATAAATCTATTTTATAGGGTTCTTTTATATTTAGGTTTTAAGTGTTAGATTTTGAATTTAGGGAGGTATTAACTAATGATTAATGTAGCAATATGTGAAAATAATGCAATGCAAATAAAATATGTAGTAGATGTGATTAAGAAGTATTCAATAAAAGAGAATATGGATTTTATGATAGATAAATTTATCAGTGGTGAAGAGTTATTAAATAGTAACCATAGTAAATATAATGTGATTTTTTTAGAAATAAAAATGAATGGAATATCAGGCATAGACACAGCAAAAAAAATAAGGGAAATCAATGAAGAGGTTAAGATAATTTTTCTAACAGCATCAAAGGAGTTATGGGCAGAAGCATTTAAAGTAAATGCATTTAGATATTTAGTTAAACCTGTAAAGGAAAAGGAACTATATAATGAAATATCTACTGTAGTTAATGAAATTAAAAGAAATAACAAATATATAATATTAAATTATAATAATGAAATAAATAAGATTTTTATAAGCAATATAAGATATTTGGAAATTGAAAATAGAAAAGTAGTATTTCATTGTAATTCAGGTAAGTATTATTCTATGAGGCCATTATCATACTGGAATGAAGTATTAACAAAATATAATTTCTATAAACCACATAGTAGCTATTTAGTAAATTTAAAATATATATCAAAGATAAACAAGGAGTTATTGGAACTATCCACTGGTGAGATAATATATTTTTCAAAAAGAAAGTATAAAGAATTTAAAGAAAAGTACATGGAGTATATAATTAGTGAAATATAAGTAAAGATATATATTCATAGTATAAGTAATATTAATAAAATTTATGAAAATAAATTTAAAAGAGTATTTATTTGGTATATAATCTAGATATAAGTATAAATATACTTATAAATATATCAACAAAAAGGGTGAATATATGAAAGGAGTAAAAAGAAGATTCGCAAATGTTAGAAACATAGCAATATTTATAAGCATTTTTATGTTTATAAGCTTATTTTCTAATATTACAGTAAAAGCAGATGAGCTAGAAGATGGAGAAGTTAATCTAGTAGTTTCAGAGCAAGCAGAAATTCAAAGTAATGAAGAATTTGATGCTGAAAATGAGCTTCTTATTACAGAAGAAATAAAAGAATATGAAGATACCCAAAATCATAAGGTTACGACAGTTAATGTAAGTAATGGTTATGAAGAGTTTGTTGAAGAAACAAAAGAAGAACTTCCTACTGCAGAGGAAGCTAATGAACAAGAAGAAATTTTTCAATATGAAAAGGAATCTGAAGGAGCTATAACTGAAGATAAAGAAGAAGTTATAGTGCCTGGAGAATCTACAGAAAAACTAAATGAAGGTGACACTGAAAGTGAAGAGCCTAAAGAAGATGAAGAAGATACTGAACAAATGAAGATATCATTATTAATTAATGATAAAGAAGTAAACTATGAAGACAATATTAGCTTAAATGAAGACGATGATATTGATTTAAGTGTAATGTATTGTACTAAGGATAAAATAAAGGCTGGAGATACATTAGAGATTAAGATTCCTACATTTATCACTGTAAAAGATATAAAATATGAAAAAACTGATTTCAGTGAAGAAAGTGTTGCAGATGATGGCACTGTAAAACTTATTTTTAAAGAAAGAATTTTAGATGTAGGATCAATATACATCGGGAAAATTACCATAAGTGGTACTATAGCACATACAGAGGAAAGTGTTACTGAAGGCACAGAAGTACTTGTAAATGGAGCAGCTTTAATTGGTGCAAGCATTACAGCTATTCCAAAAGTTAATATAGAGCCTAATCCAGAAGAACCAGCAGAGGAGGTTTATAAGGGATCTGTAGTATTAACCAATGTTGAAAGAGGAAATAATGAAAAGGTTCTTGTAGGAGCTATGTTCATTTTACTTGATGAAAATCTAGATAAGATGGGAGATATCTACACCACCAATGAACAAGGGCAAATTACTGTTGATAATTTGATTGAAGGAGATTATTACTTTATAGAAATAGCACCTGAAGCAGGTTATGTTTTGGATATGATTCCAGTTAAATTTACTATTTCGAAAGATAATGAGGGACCTGTTTTGGTATTTAAGGAAAATTCACTTATGCCAAAATTAACTTTTCCAAGTGGTAATGGTAATGTCAGCAGTGGAAGCACTATTAACAAATTAAGCGGACTTTCTATGGCTAGTAAGTTAAGCACTAACACCAGCACAAATTATAGAAGAACCCTTCCTAATACAGGGGGGAATTCAAAGGCTGTGGCACTAGTAGTGGCACTTACAGCTATTTTAATAGGCTTTAAATTTGTCAGAAGAAAAAAGGACAATAATGTAACTTAAGTTAATAAAAAAATGCGTGATTGAGCAAGTGCCAACACGCATTTTTTATATAATAATATATTATATGAAAAATTTTCTAAGCTTGGATAGTATTAAATCTAAGTTCTTTTTTCCTTCATATCGTGTGATTTCTTTTTCTAGGCAATAAGGCCTAAGTTTTCCTTTGAATTTGTAAAATATAAGATAAAGTACTTCTAGTTCATCTGATGATAAGGTAGATAATGCTTCTTTTAGTGTTGAGTGTATAGAACTTGAAATTAGTAATTCTTCTAGATTTACACTATCTTCTAATAAATCAATGATATCATAATCACCTACTACATTAATATTGAGACTGGATTCTAAATTAGATTTGTGGTGATTGCGGATAAGTAGATTAAAGGTATTTCTGATGGTATTCATGATATAAGCATCATATGTTATGCTGTCTTTATTTAAATCTAGAGCATTTAAGGCTTTAAGTATTGAAAGGCTAGCTTCTTGCCTAAGATCATTTTTATCAAATCCCTTTAAGTTTGTCTTTAAGCAATATTTATTAATAAGTGGTTCATATTTGTGCAGTATAGCTAGAGCTGCATCTTTATTTCCTTCTTTAAATTTTTTTACTATGGTCTTATCCATTTTTAACTCCCCCTTTTTAAAAATAAAACACATAATAGAACATATGTTTATTATACTATATAAATATTCAGTTTTTACCAATTTGTAAAAAAATCTTATCGACAAATTATTTTAGTGAGAATAAGACATATTATAGGAATAAAATTATTATTTTTTTAATATAAACAAAATAGATGGATATAAAGCCGGTACATTAAAATTATATTTTATTTATATTAATTATTTTGGAGGAATAGATATGAATGAATATTTAGAACAAGCTATTTCCGAGGTTAATAATTTAAATGAAGGTGAAGAGTTTTTAGTAAGAGATTTGTTCAAAGGGTATACTTGGAATAGGATGACAGTTGGTACTAAACTTAGTCTTGATAAGTTGTTTTTAAATGAAGTAAATACAAATAAAAATTTAAAAATCAGTGTACTCGGCAAGAACTCATTTCATCAGCCAATTTTTAAAAAACTAAAGTAAATGATATAAGCTAATTTAAGCAGAAAGCTGGTTACATGGAAGGTTAGGTTTCTATGTAATCAGCTTTTTAAGTTTAATGACACTAAATAAAACAAAAAATAAAAAGGAAAATGAATTTAAAAACACGAAGGTTTTAAATTAAAAGGGTATTATAAGTATTTACATCTATATGAAAAATATTCAAATAAATTTGAAAAATTCCTAAAAAAAATTTCACAAAATTCTTTAGGTGCATATTTATTATATGTAAGGCGAAAGACTTACAAGATAAATAAAAAGGGGGACTGTAAAATGGCAGTAAGCAAGGAAATTTCAACAACATCACTAGCAATTGAAGTGGAAAGTGGGGTGGATTCAAGTGGTAATGCTACTTACAGCAAAAAGAGCTTTTCAGGAGTAAAAGATGGGGCAGCTCCAGAAAAGGTTTATGCAGTAGCAGAAGCAATCAAAGGTGTTATAGGGGCAAACACTAGATACTACTACTTAACAGAAGTATCACTACTAAAATCAGAACAATAAAAATGGAAAGTTGAAAATGAAAAATTAAGGGGTTTTTTCATTAATTATCAATTAAAAAGGGGTGTTTTTTATGGAATTTACTTTATCAATGACTTTTTTAACTTCTACAGGGGAAAAAACAACAATGTCAGTTTCTAATGTGAAGGAGAATCTAACACAAGATGAAGCAGTGACACTTATGGATGCTATAATAGCAAATGATATTTTTCAAACTTCTAAGGGAAACTTTGTAGCTAAGTCAGCAGCACAAGTAACTGAAAGAAAAGTAACTAAATTTGAAATTTAGTATTTAGTATAAATAAAATACTTTAGAACTCAGAAAGATGCTGTATCAAAATAACATTTGATGCAGCATCTTCTTTTAGTTTAGCACAAGTATAAATATTGATTTTTAAAAGGATAAACGTTCATTAATTATTATAGGTATATTATTAGTAATTTATTCATAAATATAAAAAATAATTTAAATAATATGGTGTAAGAGAACTTTAGATTAATTGTAAGCAAGAAGGTTGAGGTAAGTATTTTAGATATTAATCATAAGATTAATATGTCTATCTAAAAATATTAGCTTTATAATTTGAAGAAAATTTTGGTAAGTAAATTAAAAATTTTTCTTAATGAGTGATATAATATTGTTATTAAATTGTAAGGGGGGATAATTATAGAGTTTGAATTAAATATTATCAGGTCAATACAAAGTATAGCAAGTCCGTTTTGGGATGGATTATTTCAATTAATAACTATGTTTGGAGAAGAAGCAATTTTAATTCCTTTAATTGCTGTTATTTATTGGACATTTAATAAGAAAATGGGCGAGTATATTGCTTATTCTTCTTTAACTAGTGTATTGATAAATGGAGCTGTTAAGGATGCTTTTAAAGCAAAAAGACCTATAGGAGAGCCAGGCATAAGATCACTAAGAGTTGAAACTGCCACTGGATATTCTTTTCCAAGTGGACATACACAAGGGACAGCTTCTTTTTGGGGAGCAATAGCTATTTATTTAAAGAAGAATTATATGTATGCTATTTCAGGTATTATTATAGTTTCTGTAGCAATATCAAGATTATATCTAGGAGCAACTATTTAGTTGTTAGAAATATATACAAATATGTTTAATATATTTTTAATATAAAAAGCTCCCCATGTTTATA
>NZ_FR886617.1:6294-20469 GCF_000436575.1 Clostridium sp. CAG:265 | reverse complement strand
TTATCTTAGAAGATGGTACTATAGGAAGAGCTGCCGTACCATCAGGAGCTTCAACTGGAATTTATGAAGCTGTAGAATTAAGAGACGATAATAAAGAATATTTTATGGGTAAAGGTGTTAAAACTGCTGTTTCTAATGTAAATGATATAATTGCTAAAGAATTAATTGGGTATAATGTCTTTGACCAAACAACCATTGATAAAAAACTTATAGAACTTGATGGAACTGACAATAAAGGTAAATTAGGTGCAAATGCTATTTTAGGTGTTTCTTTAGCTGTTGCCAACGCTGCTGCTAATTTCTTAGGCTTACCTCTATATCAATATGTTGGAGGAGTGAATGCTAAGGTTCTTCCTGTACCTATGATGAATATAATAAATGGTGGTTCTCATGCAGATAATTCCGTTGATTTACAAGAATTTATGGTAATGCCTGCTGGTTTTAATTCATTTGATGCAGCAATTCAAGCTTGTGCTGAAGTATATCATTCATTAAAGAAAACTTTAAATGAAAAAGGATATTCAACTGGTGTAGGTGATGAAGGTGGATTTGCTCCAAATTTAAAATCAAACGAAGAAGCCATCGAAGTAATCTTAGAAGCTATTACAAAAGCAGGTTATGAACCTGGAAAAGATATGTTTATTGCCATTGATGCTGCTTCATCAGAATACTATAAAGACGGAAAATATGTTTTAGAACACGAAGGAAAGACTTTAACAGCTTCTGAAATGGTTGATTTCTTAGAAAGCTGGGTTAATAAATATCCAATTATCTCTATTGAAGATGGTATGGCTGAAGAAGACTGGGAAGGTTGGAAACTACTTACTGAAAGAATCGGTAAAAAAGTACAATTAGTTGGTGATGACTTATTTGTTACTAACACTAAGAGATTAGAAGAAGGAATTAATAAAGGTGTTGCTAACTCTATCCTTATAAAGTTAAATCAAATTGGAACTTTAACTGAAACTTTAAATGCCATTGAAATGGCAAATAGAGCTGGATATACTGCTGTTATTTCTCATAGATCTGGTGAAACAGAAGATACAACTATCGCTGATTTAGTTGTTGCTGTAAATGCCGGTCAAATAAAAACTGGTGCTCCAGCTAGATCTGAAAGAGTTGCTAAATACAATCAACTTATAAGAATATCAGAAGAACTAGGTTCTGTAGCAGAATTTAGAGGAACAAAAGCTTTCTTCAATATCAAAAAATAATTAATATAAAAAAGGAACTGTCGCATTAAGAATAAATAATACAATATTATTGTATATAAAATTTTTAGTGCGACAGTCACTTTTTTCTTTTACTTCTAAAATTTTTAAACTTTTTATTTTTTTAAAATATTTCAGTATACTCCTCAATTTTTTAATTATCAATTTTCAAAATTCCTACAGAAGTTTCCTACCAACTTTCCATTTTCCATTAACAATTATCCAAGTGCCACATCTAAAACCATCATAAGAATAAATCCTAAAATCAATCCAAAAGTAGTAAGTTTTTTATTTTCTATTGATGCTTCTGGTAATAGCTCTGCTCCAACCACAGCAATCATTGCTCCTGCAGAAAAAGCTAAAAAGAAAGGTAGCATACTCCTAATAGTTATAGCTGCAATTACCCCTACTACACCTGCAATAGGTTCTACAATACCAGAAGCTTGTCCATAAAAGAAGCTTTTTGCTCTTGATAATCCCTCTCTTCTTAATGGCAAAGATACAGCAGCACCTTCTGGAAAATTTTGAAGCCCAATACCTAATGCTAAGGTCATAGCAGCTGCAACGGATGCACTAGGTATTCCTACTGCTACTCCACCAAAGGCTACCCCTACTGCTAATCCTTCCGGTATATTATGCAATGTTACCGCTAAAACAAGTAAAATGCTTTTTTTATAACTTTTATTTTTTTCTAGGCTCTTATTATTTACTGGTATAATACCATATGAATATTTATCCATAAGCATATCTGCAAAAATAATAAATACTCCACCTGCAAAGAACCCTATTGCAGGCAATAAAAACTGGCTATATCCAAGTTCACCACATAATTCAATTGCAGGATTTAGCAATGACCAAAAACTTGCTGCTGTCATTACACCTGCCCCAAAGCCAAGCATTGAATTTAATATCTTTCTATCTACATTTTTAAAGAAAAATACAAGTGCTGCTCCTAAAGCAGTTACAGACCAAGTAAATATAGTTGCTGTTAACCCTTGTAGCACTGGACTTAAACTAATAAACCATTCCATTCTTCTTTAAGTATTCTCCTAAAATTAGTTTTCTCTACATTATATTGCAATATTTTGACATCTGTTCCCTTTAAATTATTATATAATTATTTTCTCTACTATGTAATTAGTTGACATTATAGAAACTTCATGATAGTATAATTAAGTGATATTTTTACAAGCCGCCATGGCGGAACTGGCAGACGCACATGACTCAAAATCATGCGGGCAACCGTGTGGGTTCGATTCCCACTGGCGGCACCAAAATACCTCTTGCAATTGTAAGAGGTATTTTTTGTATTTTCTTTTTAGCAATTTTTATTTATAATTGTTTATTATTCATCCCATAATCATTTTTCTTAAAATTTCTGATATCTTATAGACAAATAAAATCTTTTATCTTAACATTTTTAGTAGGAATTTAAATTCGGATGAATAACTCTATTTCATAATAAATTTGGCACGGCTTCCACTTTTACCTAATGATACTTCAAGCCTTGCTTCAATTCTTTCCCTTAATTCATCAACATGTGATATTATTCCTACAAGTCTTCCTAAATTTTTTAAATCCATTAAGGCATTAATTGCTCCATCTAAAGATTCTGGATCTAAACTACCAAAACCTTCATCCACAAACATTGTTTCAATATGCACTCCCCCTGCATAACTTTGAATTACATCTGCTAACCCTAATGCCAGTGCTAGAGAAGCTTTAAAACCTTCTCCACCTGATAAAGTATTTACATGCCTTTCCTTTCCAGTATATGCATCAATAATTTCTAGTTCTAATCCTGACTGTTTAGTACCTTTACCCTTTTCAGCCTTTCTTTTTAAAGCATATCTCTCATTAGTCATCTTACTTAACCTTCTGTTTGCTGCCTTAATAATATCATCAAAATATGCTGCTAATACGTATCGTTCAAAGGTTATTCTCTCTAAATTATTTCCATTAGCTAGTTCTGAAAGCTCACCTATTACATTGTACTCGCTTTCATCTTCTTTTATCTTATCACTAATCTTTATAATCAACTTCAATGTATCCTTATTGCTAGTTAACCTAGAGAATATTTTCTTTTCCTTAGAATTTAACTCTCTTAATTCATTTTCTTTTTCATTTAAGCTCTTAATAATTAAATCTATATCAATATGTTCCTTATCCTTCAACTCTTCTTGTAGCATTAGATATTGATCTTTTTTAGATTTTAATCTTTGATAAAACTCTTGTATTTCCTTCTCTATGATTTTTAATTCTTCTTCACTAATTTTGCTTTTATTATAATAATTACTATCTATAAAACAGCTTTTTTCAATAGCTAATTTAAATTCAAAATCTTTTTCACTTAATATGCTGTTCCACTTGACTAATAAGTTATTTTTTTGTAGTAAAGCTTCCTTATTTTCTGCCACTATATTTTGCATTCTTGTATATACATCAAGAGCTTTTTTTGAATTTACTTCAAGCATAGTAATTTTATTTTCAGATTCCTTAATCTTTATTAATATTTCATCTTCACTTTCCATATCTTTAGGTAGATTTTCTTTTATCTCCTGTAATAAAGCCATTTCCTTTGCAGACTCTGTTAATAAATTTTGATATTTATTATTTTCTTCTTCTGAAATATTTTGTAAACTTTCTTGATTCTTAAGAAACATCACTAGACTATCTTCATCTTCTTTTTTACTAGCAATAGCTACATCTATGTTTTTTATTTTTTCTACTAATTCCTCAATTTCTTTAGCAATTGCTTTACCTCTTTCAACTACATTACTATTAATAGCTTCAAAATTTTTCAGCTCATTTACCTCTATCTTTATAGTAATTATTTCTTTCACTCTCTCTACTTTTTCAGTAATAGTATCATTCAACTGATTTTCTATTTCACTATTCTTAATAGTTAATGCTTGCATAAGCTTATCATATAAGACCTTTTGTGCTTCATAATCTTCTTTAAACTTTTCTAATTGCTCTTCTGTAGGTACATTTTCTGGCACTAAGGCTTTCTCTGGATGATTCTCTGAACCACACACTGGACATTTCACTCCACTCTCAAGGTTCATGGCAAGTATACCTGCCATACCTTTTCTAAATAAAATATCACCATCATCATAGTTTTTCTTAGCTTGATTGTATATATTTTCCTGAATATTAAACTTTTCCAATAGCAAATTATATTCATCTCTTAAGTCTATATATTTTTTTATAGACCTATATACTTCCATTAATTCTGCTTTTTGACGTTGTTTTTCACTTAAAAGATTACCATATTGAACTCTTTCTAGTTCCTTCTTGGCGTTTTCCGTAATCCTATTTCTTAAAAATTCAATATTATTTACTACATTTTCTAGCTTTAACTTAATTGAATCTTTTACTTTTTCTTGAGATGTTAACTGCTGCTTAAGTCTATTTATCAAAATTTCTTTTTGTTTATAATCCTTAAATCTACCAATAATTGCATTTAGTTTACTTTTTTCTTCTATAAGCCTGTCTTTCCCCTTTTCAAGTTCCTTACACTCTTCATAATATTCTTTACTCTCTTTTAAATCTTTAGTATTACTCTGCAACTCTTTTTCTTTATTAACAATTTCCAATTTATTTGCTTCTATTTCTTTTTTTGCCTCATTAATGCTTCTTTCCAAATGAATTAAAGATAATGCCACTCTTCCTTTTTCTAAAACTTCCTGACGCTCATTCATGGCTTCCTTCTTTTCTTCTAAATAATTTAATTCCTCTTGGACTTTTTCCTTTAATTGAAGCTTATTATTTATTTCTTTGGCTTTAATTTCATGCTCTTTAATTTTGAATATTTCTTCATTTACTTTTTCAATATCCTTTTTAATAAGATATTCCTTTTCATTGTCTGCACCAATTAGTTCCTTAACTAACCTTATAAGCTCCCAAATATCCTTATTATCTTCTTTAATTAATAAATTTAATTCTTCATTATCATTTCCATCAATTTTAGTTATATAAGCTTCCCTCTTTTGCTTATCTCCTTCAATTTTTCTTTTTAATATAAGCTGCTTTTCCTTTAATTTATCTTGGAATTTCAAAAACTTCTCAGTACCAAAAATATTTCTAAAGATGATTTCTTTATCCTTACTTTCAGCTTCTAGTAATTTTTTAAACTCTCCTTGCGGTAACATTACTATTTGTTTAAATTGATTTGAGTTTAATCCTAATATCTTTTCAACTTCCTTAGTAGCTTCTGTAGTCTTGCTGATAACTCTATCATCAGGCAGTAAAAATTCCACACTATGTTTTTTTTCTACCACTTGGATATTACCATTTTTCTTTGTCTTTTCAATTTTCTGTGTAGGATATCTGGTAATTGAATACATTTTGCCCTTTACCATAAATTCTAAGGTAACATAAGAAGTTTCACTTTTATCAGCATGATCGCTTTTTAAAGAATCAATAGTCCTACTTCCTCCACTTGCTTCACCAAATAAAGCAAAAGATATGGCATCAAATATTGTAGTTTTCCCTGCTCCTGTTGGCCCACATATCAAAAATAAATTATTATTTTTTAAAAGGCTAAAATCAATTTCCTCTTTTCCTGCATAAGGTCCAAAAGCATTTATTGTTAACTTAAGCGGTTTCACTTTATTTTCCCCTTTCCAATTCCTCTAATATTTTAATAACCTCACTATTTCTTGCTTCATCCATTTCCTTGCCCTTTAAATCAATATAAAACTCTCCAAATAATTCATCCAATGACTTTTCTCTAAAGTTATCTCCTGCTGCTGTCTTGCTATTTTCAATTCCTAAAGAAGTGTTAACCATTCTAAGTCCCATAATATTAGGAAATACAGCTCTTAGTTTAGATATGGCATCTAATATTTCTCCTTCATCTGTTATTTCAGCAAATACATAATCATTTAAATTAGTGCCCTGATGATTTTCTCTATTTAATAGCTCATCAATAGGTCCTCTTATTACTCTTAAATCCCTTAATGGCTTTATCTCTATTAATTCTACCTTTAGATTTTTGTCTTTATTAATATCTATTACTGGTATGGACTTTTTCTGCTTCCATTCCGATATGGAATATTTTAAAAGAGAACCTGAGTATCTAATTTTATTACTACCTACCTTTTGTGGTCCATGAATATGCCCTAATGCCACATAATCAAACTTTTCAAATATACTGCCATCCACTATATCCGTTCCCCCTATGGATAAAGGTCTTTCAGAATCACAAACTTCTAATCCACCTCTATGTTCCTTATCTTCATATGAATAACTAACATACCCATGAGCTATCAAGATATTTCTTTCATCAATATCTAAATTTTCATATATCCTTGATACTATTTCTCTCATCATATCATCATGAGTTTTAATTTCTGGATTCTCATACAAAATCCTAGCTTGAGCCGGATCAATGTATGGTAGTAAATAAAAATTCACACTTCCATCATTATCTTTTAGTGTTACTTTCTTAACTTCTCCATTAAAATTTCCTTCTATATATAACCCTTTATCTCTAAGGAGCTTATTTCCAAATGATAACCTTTCAGCACTATCATGATTTCCCCCAATAGCTAAAACAGGAATCTTAAGTTCTAAAATTATTTTGCTAAGTATAGTATCTAAAAGTTCTACCGCCTCAGCTGGTGGAACTGATCTATCATATATATCGCCAGAAATAATAAGTGCCTCTGCTTCCTTTTCTCTCAATAATTCCACTAATTTATCTAAATAATATTTTTGCTCCTCTATCATCGAATACTCGTTGACAATTTTTCCAATATGCCAATCACCTGTATGGACTATTTTCATTTAAAAATCACATCCCATCACTTTCTTAAAGATTAAAAATAAAGTGTAATAATTAAAACCCCTTTACACTTTATACTACTTATCTTATATTACTTCTCTTTAACTTCTTTTTCAATTTAATTATATTTATTATAAACTTCATAACTATTTTTAAAGCTGTATTATACCAATAAAAAATCCCTATTAAGTCTATTTTTTCATCAAATTAACTAATTTGATCTATAAATATATAACATAATATTTTTAAATATTATGTTATATATGGTATAATAAGGTAAGTGTTATATTATAATTTACTTTACAAATCTTAAGTATTTTATACATATATTAAGGTAAAAATTTATATGGAGGTATTTTATGAAATTTATTATTACAGGTTCAGGAGGATGTGTAAGCATTCCAAGGCCTTTATGTACTTGCAATATTTGTAATGAAGCTAGAGAAAAAAGTTATCCATATGCTAGATGCGGATGCAGTTTATTTTTAGATGATATAAAATTATTGATAGATACACCAGAAGATATTGGACATGCATTAAATCACTGTAATATAAAAGAAATAAATTATTTATCTTATAGCCATCTTGATCCAGATCATACTTTTGGAATGCGAGTTATCGAACAATTAAGACTTAACTGGCTTGACTTATCTATCAATAAAAAATGTGATAATCCAATAAAAGTATTAGCTCTACCTAATGTATTAAATGATGTTAATGCCTTAAGTACAAAATATGGTTCTATTTTTGACTATTATGAATCCTTAAATTTAATAAAAAGAAAATCAGTCAACAAAAGAATAGTAATTAATGACATCAAGATAACATTTGTTCCTGCTAATGAAGAAGCTACAGTAACAATATTCATTTTTGAACAAAATGGTAAAAAATTAATCTATGCACCATGTGATGTGAAGCCATTTCCTAATTCAAGACTATTCTATGATGCTGATTATCTTATCATAGGTAATACTATAATTGGAAACATACTTAAAAATAATTTCTATTTGACTAAAAATAATCCACTTAATTTAGAGTTATTTTCATTTGAAGAGGTCTTAGAACTAAAAGCAAAATATAATATTCAAAATGTCATAATAACTCATTTAGAAGAAGATTGGGGTAAGTCATATGATGATTATCTTAATTATGAAAAAGAATGTATAGCCATTAAATTTGCCTATGATGGAATGACTATTGAATTATAAAAACATATCTATATAATAGAAATAATTTGTTTAATAGGTGTAATGTTTATAAATTCTTTCTAAAAAATTAAGGCTGATGTCATTGATCAGCCTTAAACTTTATAATAATTTTTTAACGTCTTCAAAAGAAGCATTAATGGTAAATATCATATTCTCATCTATTTTTAATGTACATTTATCTTCTTTTTCTTTTATCTTATCTAGATTTAATCCACCCTTATGTATTTCTTTAAATTTAGTAGCAGCTAAATTTACCTTGAAGTTTAAATCCTTCATACCAGTTATTTTTATATCATTAGAACAGCTTCCGCCATTATTAATCTTTAATCCTATTATATTACTTCCTTTTCCTAATACTTCATTAGCTGGTATATAATCAACATCTATATTACCAGTTATGGTCATCCATCCTCCACTTAATTTTATTTTTGACATTAAGTTTACCTCATAATTTTCTGTTATAATCTTTAATAAATTACCTAATTGATATAATGTTAATTCTTTTTCCATCTTTCTATTCTCCTTTTTCCTTAACTATCTCTACTAATGTTTCATGATAAGTTACTTGTCCCCCTATATCTGATATACCTGATATAGTTAAATAATTAGGATTGCCATGTCTCTTCCACCATCCAGCATACATCATAACTATATTATCACCAATGCAATCATCTACTACAATTTTTACAGTAATTTTTCCATTATCAGATATTAAGCTAACATTTTCTTTATCATTAATATTTAATTTTCTTGCTTCATTACTATTTATATACGCCATAGCAATATCTTCTTCATCCATAAAATGTTGACTAAATAATGTATCCTTACTATGGGTAGTTAGTAATCTAAACTTAGACTCTTCTTTATTATGGCTCATTTTATTAAAACTAAATTCTATTTTTCCACTTTTAGTTAAAAACTTTTTATCTTCCCAAGCTACATTCTTGTGAGGAGTAAAATAATTATTCTTTATATATTGTAAATCAATTTCCTTATGGATTCTTTTTAATGGCTTGATAACTTCATTAAGATATTCCTTTTTTTCTACCATTGGATATCCTTTAAGTTCAAGCCTTCTAGCTATCTCTCTAAAAAAGTAATATTCATCCATTAGCTCTTCTGCTGGTTCTATGAGTTTTTCATTAAAAATTAAATATGGATTAGTCATAGAGCTAAAAAGTAAATCTTCACTTTCCAATGTGCTACTGGCAGGAATAAATAAATCACATTCTTCTGCTGTATCAGTCATAAACATATCAATGCATACCTTAAATTCAATTTTTCTAAAAGCATTCTTTAGCTTGTTTAAATTGGGTAGCTGATTTAATAAATTACTTTTAGTTATTACAGACATCTTTAAAGGAACATTATCTTCCTTTATCCCTTCCTGCTCTAAGCAATATATATTGTTTTTAGCATGTGCTTTTCCCTTTACAGCATCATTTATAAACTCACTAATATGACTAACATAAAACTCTCTACTTTCTCCATAAACAGCACTATTATAAGGGTCAGTATTTAAAATATCTGGATAAACTCTGTTAGCATAATTAACACCGCCTCCGCTTATACCAATTTGCCCTGTTATAGCACCTAAAAAGCTTATTAACTTAATGGTATTACCACCATTATAATACTTTTGCATACCATATCCCAATAAAATACTAGAATGCTTTTCACTATAAAGCTTTGCTAATTCTTCAATTTCATTTATTTCTACACCACATATAAAAGATAAATTATTCATATCTAATGATAGCAAGTAATCTCTATATTCTTCAAAACCATTTACATATTGCTCAATATAATCTTTATCTAAATAATTTCTTTCAATAATAATCTTTCCCATAGCTAGTGCTAAAGCTTCATCTCCACCAGGCTTTACTCTTACATATTTATGTGCTATTTTTGCTGTTTGAGTAAAGATAGGATCTATAACAATGATTCTACTACCATTAACCTTAGCTTTCTTTATACTTTGCATAGTATGTATAGTAGTATTAGCTGGATTCTTACCCCAAACAAATATATTTTTGCTATGTATAAGATCATCCAACGAATGGCTTACAACATCCCCAAAAACCTGTTTTTGTGCATGTATACCTGCACTCCAACAAGGTCCACCTTTTGCCTTAGATGCACCACCATAAAAATTAAAAAATATTTCTCCTATACTCTTTAATATGGAGCCATTACCATACTGTTCATAATATAATATTGACTTGGGAGAATATTTATCTTTATAAAACCTTAACTTATCAACCATTATTTCTATGGCTTCATCAAATGTAATTTCCTTCCACTTATCATTAACTTTTAATAAAGGCTTATAAATCCTCTTGTGGTGATTTAGCCTCTCTAAATGAGCTAGGCCTTTTTTACAGATAAATCCATTAGTGTAGGGATGTTCCTTATCACCTTCAATTTTAATGATTTTTCCTTCTTCAACATATACATTAAACTTACAACAGTCAAAGCAATCTAATGTACATCCATGACTTAGCTTATCCATTTCTCCACCTCAATATTTTTTCTAGTATTCCACTGCTGCTATACATAATCCTTTAGCAGATGCTTTTTCTCCTGCACATAATCTTTTTCTTTCATTATATTATCCATCTTTATTTTTCTCATTATCGGTCTCCTCTATAATATTCTCCTAACTATATATTCTATAATATCATATTGCTTAAATGCATTACATAATAATATTTAAAAAAAATCAATATTTTTATTACATTATATGGAATTTAATTTCAAATAGAGTTATAATAATACTAGAAGAAAGAAAGAAAGAAGATGATTATATGAGATTTGTATTTAATGCAGGTCATGGATAGTATTTTTATCAATATATTAAATTTATCTAATTATTTGAAAGAAGAGTGAATTTTATGAAATATAAAAATAATAATCATGACGATTACAGATTTGAATATAAGAATGATCATATACTAGTTTTGAAGTATTATACTCAAACTAAGAAATATGCTCCTTATACTTCTATGCTTAGCGAAAGAAATATGAGTGAAGAAACATTTAATAAGATTTGTGAAGATTGGTACACTAGAAAAATAGCTGAAGAAAAGGCTAGAGCTGCTCATAAACGTGCAAGCTAGTTCTTTTGCCAAATTACACACCTAATTTAATATATATAATATATTTAAAAAATGTAGTAAGTCATATAACTTGCTACATTTTTTATTTATCCTCTTTTTAAAGCAATTGTCAATATACCAAAAAAGCATCTATTGCTGTGGTACAATAGATGCCTTTTGGCTTATATATTTAAATTATGACTATGTTTGTAGAGCTAATAAATAATATAAAAAGATTTTAGGATTTAATGTATTCAAGATTTCTGTATTAAATGTGTGATATCAATACAGAATAATGTTGTTAGCACATAATCATAATATATATAACTTATTCAACTGATAATAATTATCATCTTCACTTATTATGATATACCTTTTATTAAAACATGTCAACTATTTTTTTATATTTTTTTAATAATAGATAATGATAAAAAAATAGCCTATATCAAAGTTGATATGAGCTATCTTCATTAAGTAACCTTTTATTCTTTTATTAAAATTGATTTTAAATCATTAGTTATTACCATTAGTCTAGTTTTCTTTTCATTTCTTAAAGTGCTATAATCTCTTGGTGTTGATAAAAGTGCTGATAAACCACTCATAGTTTCCCACCTTTTTAAATCTTCTTTTGCTTCTTTATATTTATATACATTAAATTTAATACCTTTTTCCAATATTATCTTATCTATTCCATGGTATCTGATTTCTAAATCTTCTAATTTTGTTAAATTTTCTACTGTAGCTTTATTCTTTTCAAGAAACTTCATTATTCTGCTTCTTTCTTCTTCTATTTCTTCCATTTCTACTACTAAATCGTATACACTTTTCATCTCTTGTCCCTCCATAATTTCTGTCTTATAAATACATAGTAAAATTACTTTACCCTTTCATCTTTAAATAATTTTCGTTATACAACTACATTGTAACATATATTAAAATCAGCAACAATAAGATAAATATAATAACTTTTTTATAGATACTTTTCAAAGCTATTAATTACTAATAATACTTTTATTATGGTTATGTATAATATATAAATAAAATTAAAATAGAGATTAATTCATTCTATTTTTCAAACATGTATGCCATAATATAACTATAAATATATAATTCGGAGATGATTTTGTGAGTACTGAAATAGAAAAATTAACTCAAATACTTAGAGATAGTAATAATATTGCATTTTTTGGAGGTGCAGGGGTAAGTACCGAAAGTGGAATACCTGATTTTAGAAGTTCAAATGGATTATATAGTGAAAAGTTACATGTAAACTTTACTCCTGAACAGTTAGTATCTCATAGTTTTTATATAAGATATCCAGAAGAATTCTTTAACTTTTATAAGGCTAAACTTATTTATCCTGAAGCAAAACCAAATGATGCTCATAGAGCCTTAGCTAAACTTGAAGAAATCGGTAAACTTAAAGCTGTCATAACTCAAAATATAGATGGCTTACATCAAGCTGCTGGTTCTAAAGTAGTTTATGAACTTCATGGTTCTGTTTTAAGAAATTACTGCACACGCTGTCATGCTTTTTATGATGAGAAATTTATCTTAAAAAGTAAAGGTGTGCCTACTTGTACTAAATGTGGTGGAAATATTAAACCAGATGTGGTTCTTTATGAAGAAGGCTTAGATGATAATGTAATTAGCGGTGCTATTGCTGCCATTTCTAAAGCAGATACCTTAATTATAGGTGGAACTTCACTGGTTGTTTATCCAGCAGCTGGGCTTATTAATTACTTTAGAGGTAAAAATCTTGTTCTAATTAATAAGAGTTCAACTTCCGCTGATAATAAAGCTGATTTAGTTATTCATGAGGCTATTGGGAAGGTTTTAGGAGAAACTGTTAATAATATTTAATATTAAAGATGTTATCTTAAAATCAATTTTAAGATACCATCTTTACTTATTTAACCTCTTAATAAAGTTTTATAAATTCCTCTACCATTTTACTAGCATTTTTTTCAGCTATAGGTAAGAACTCTTCATCTTTATATATAAAATGCTACTCATTTATCATTTACTAAGTTTTCATAACCATCAGTGAAATCTATAATAATTCAAATATGCAAAAAGATATATGTCAATCGCTTGACATATATCTTTTTTTCACTTATACTTTAGTTATATAATTCCAATTTAAGGGAGGGTTAGCAATGTTTAACTTTAACAATGTTGTAAAATTTGAGAATAAGAGATTTGACGTATTTGCAATTGGAGAATTATTAGTTGACATGATTTCTGATGATTATGATGCCGACAATAGTTGCAATAAATACTCAAGATATTTTGGTGGTTCACCTGCAAATATTACTATGAATATAAAAAGACTTGGTGGTAATCCTATTATTTCAGCTTCTGTTGGAAATGATAGATTAGGTGAATTCTTAATTAATAATTTAAAGAAAAATAATATTAATACTGAATTTATTAATAAAGTCAATAATTCTACAAGTATGGTACTTGTAACTAAAAGTAAGGAAACTCCACTACCTATTTTCTATCGTAGTGCAGATTATAATTTAGAATACAATGAAGATATAGGTTCAATATTAAAAAATAGTAAAATAGTTCATTTTTCATGCTGGCCTATTTCTCAAAAGAAATCAAGAAAAGTTATTGAAAAAGTTATTGAAGAAGCTAGAAAAAATAATGTTCTTATAGGTTTTGATCCAAATTATCATGAAATGATTTGGGAAGAAGGACATGATGGAATAGAATATATAAAAAATCTTATTGGAAAGTTAGATATAATAAAACCTTCAGAAGTTGATGCAGAAAGAATTTTTGGCCCAGATACTCCTGAAAATCATGTGGACAAGTTCATTCAATGTGGTGCAAAACTTGTAATAATGACTTTAGGG
>NZ_FR886617.1:0-6248 GCF_000436575.1 Clostridium sp. CAG:265 | reverse complement strand
TGCAATAGTTTCTAATGGCACTGAAACTATTAAATTTAAAACTTTAGCTACTGAAGTTGTAGATACAACTGGGGCTGGAGATGCTTTCTGGGGTGGATTCTATACAGCACTAACTAGTAATTACCCTTTAAAAGAAGCTTTAAATATTGGTTTTGCAACAAGTGCTTTCAAGCTAAAAAATGTAGGTGCTATTGCAGAATTGCCTTCTATAGAGGAATTAAAAACACTTTATAATATATAGTTAATTAAGAGGAGATATTAAAATGACGGTTAAAAATAAAGTTCAACTTATAACTTATGCTGATTCTCTTGGTGGAGATTTAAAAACATTAGATAATGTACTTACAAAATATTTTCCAAATAAATTTAAAGGTGGTATTCACATACTTCCTCCATTCCCTTCATCAGGGGATAGAGGTTTTGCACCTCTTACTTATTTAGAAATAGAACCTCAATTTGGTACATGGGATGATATTCGTAAAATAGGTGAAAAACATGATGTGCTTCTTGACTTAATGGTTAACCATATTTCTAAAAACTCAGTATTCTTCCAAGACTTCTTAAAGCATGGGAAAGAATCAAAATACGCTGATTTATTTATTACATTAGATAAACTATGGAATGATGGAAAACCACTTCAAGCAGATATAGACAAAATGTTCTTACGTAGACAAGTTCCATATTCAACATTTAACATAAATGGTGAAGACGTTTCTGTTTGGACTACCTTTGGTAAAGAAACACCTTCTGAACAGATAGACCTTGATATTAACTCTGATGCGGTTAGACAGTTATTAAAGGAATTCTTCGAAAACTTCCATAAAAACAATGTTAAAATTGTAAGACTTGATGCTATAGGATATGTAACAAAGAAACTTGGTACTAGCTGTTTCTTTGTTGAACCTGAAATATATGAATTCTTAGATTGGATATGTGATTTAGCTAAATCTCTTGATATTGATTTACTTCCAGAGGTACATGCTCATTACACAACTCAATTTAAATTAGCTAAGTATGGTAACTATATTTATGACTTTATACTTCCATATATGATTCTTAGCACTTTAGTTAATAAATCTAGCTCTCAAATTACAGAATACTTAAAAGTAAGACCTCATAATCAATTTACAATGTTAGATTGTCATGATGGAATTCCTGTAAAACCTGACTTAGATGATTTAGTATCAACGAAGGATGCTAGGAAAATTGTTGATCATTGCTTAAATCATGGTGCAAACTTAAGCTTAGTTCACTCTGATGCTCATAAGAGCCCAGATGGATTTGACGTTCATCAAATAAGATGTTCTTACTACTCTGTTTTAGGATGCAATGATGATGCTTACTTAACTGCTAGAGCAATTCAATTCTTTGCTCCAGGTATTCCACAAGTATATTATGTTGGGTTATTAGCTGGTGAAAATGATGTTGAAAATGTAAAACGTACTGGAGAAGGACGTGAAATTAATAGACACAACTTTACTTTAGAAGAAATTGATAAAGCATATAATCAAGATGTTGTTCAAAGATTACTTAAGCTTATTGACTTTAGAAATGATTATCCTGCTTTTGATGGCACTTTCCATATTGAACCTTCAAATGATAATGAAATGATTTTAACTTGGAAAAAGGATGATAAGTATTGTACTTTAAATGTTGATTTAACTACTAGCAAGTCAACTATTAAATATATAAATGATGATGGTATAACATCAGTTTACCATATATAACTTTTACATTCTAAACAAGTGGCTATTGCAATAATGCAATAGCTACTTACTATTTATTACTCTTATCTACTCTACACTTGTACTTCTTCTAACTACTAAATCCACTGGTAATATAGTTTGTTCTAAAATTTCTGTGTTAGTATATTTAGCATCAATTAAATGAATAGCTAACTTTGCCATTTCTTTAATTGGCTGCTGTATAGTAGTTATTGTTGGTGTTGTTAATTGTGATATTTCAACATCATCAAAACCAACTAATTTAATATCCTTTGGAATTTTAATATTTAATTCATAACAAACCTGAATAACTTGTGCTGCTATTAAATCACTGCTAGCAAATATTCCATCAACTCCATCTATTTCACTAAGTGTATTTTTTATATACTCATAATAATTCATTTCATTATAGGCATTTATATCAAACTTTTTAATAAAATATTCAACATTATTTTTATTACATATATCTATAAATGCCTTTTCTCTATTATCAGCAGGCATTTCTTCATCAATTACACCACTAAAATGTACTATTCTTTTACATCCACATTTTATTAAATGCTCTGTTGCAAGGCATCCCCCTTGATAATTATCACATTGTATTCCTAGTTTTCCTTTTTCAAAATTCTTTTCTAATAATACAATTGGGATATTTCCTGTGTTAATCATATTATATTCAACATTGCCACTACATAAAATTATTCCATCTACTCTATTACTTTTACACATGTCTAAATATTTTTTCTCTTTTGTAGCAGTGTCCTTGCTATTACATAGTATTATTTTATAATCTTTTTTCGCTGCTTCATTTTCTAAATTGCTTATTAACTTAGAAAAATAAGGATGAGATATATGTGGTACTATCACTCCAATTGTATTACTTCTCTGCTTTGTTAATGAACGCGCTATTTCATTAGGATGATAACTTAACTGATCCATAGCTTCATGAACTTTACTTTTTGTTTTTTCACTAATATATCCTCTATTATTAATAACCCTTGATACAGTTGTTGGTGTAACTCCTGCTAGTTTTGCAACATCAACTATTGTAGCCAAAATTCATTCCCCTCTCTTTATTGTACGACTATATTTATTTACAAAATTCCTACACTCCTAAAATAATAAGTATAAATATTGCTGAAAGTAAATTTGCTACCTTTATCTTTGTAGCAACGTATAAAGTTACTATACTCTATTATGCACATTTACATATAGTTATTGTCAATATTTTCATAATAAAAAAGTACATAACCTATACAAATAATTCACCTACTCACTTTATGTCTTTTTTTCATAAAAAATAGAAATTCATTTTTTATTTTGCAATATTTTGATTTATAGTATAATAATATTATATATTGCTAAAATAAATATTCAAAATGGAGGATTTATGTCAGATATATATTTTTTAGAAAATACAAATAAAGATTTTATTGATTTATATTTATGTTATTGTGGTATGGAACAATGTGCTCCACTATATTCCTTTGGACCTGCTATAAGACCTAATTATTTACTACATTATGTTCTTGATGGTAAAGGGTACTATTATGTAAATAATGAGAAATATGAAGTTAATAAAAATGAAGGTTTCTTAATTTGCCCAAATGTTGTGACATTTTACCAAGCAGACGAAGAAAATCCTTGGACTTATCTTTGGATCGGTATAGATGGTGAAAAAGTGGAGACATATTTAAAGGCTGCAGGATTAAATAATGATACTTTAATATTTAAATATAATGATGGAGATTTATTAAAAGAATATATTCTTGAAATGTTAAAACATAACACCTCTTCTAGCAGTGATTCTCTTAAAATTGAAGGCTTACTTTATATGTTCTTTTCAGAACTTGCTAAACAAAATAAATCTGATCCTATTCATAAGAATGATATAAATAATAATTATATAAATAAGGCAATTGAATTTATTCAAAATAATTATCATAATCCAATAAAAGTTTCTGATATAGCTAATTATGTTTGTTTAAATAGGAGCTATCTTTCTACTGTATTTCAAAATAATTTAAATATGTCTCCACAAAAATTTTTAATGGAATTTAGAATAACTAAAGCTGCAACACTTCTATATGATACAGATTTACCTATTACAAATATTGCTTACTCTTGTGGTTATTCTGATCCACTTGCATTTTCAAAAGCATTTAAAAAAATAAAAGGTGTAAGCCCTAAAGAATATAGATTAAATAAAAAAGAAACAACTGAAAAATTCTTACTTAATGAAATTAAATAAAATACCTACTTCTAACATTTAAACATATTTTCATTATATAAAACTATATAAGATATTGCCAAAAAAGTTTACTATATAAGTAAATGTAAACGGTGTAAATTAAATAATTTTATATCTAAAATAGTTTTGAAAGGAATGAAATAATGATAACGGAATAATACCTTTTTATTTCACATTAAAAGATTCTTGGACTTCCCTTCCTGCTTGGAACAATATAGCTGGAACTTTAGTTAGTACTGATTGTTTTAAAAAAGTTAATAATAAAGAAACTACTTTTAATGAAGTCTACTCTGAAACATCTGATAAGATATTACAATTGATAGATTATGGTCATTCAGAATCACCATCAATGGTTTCTAAAATAACAAATAAATTAATAGCTACCGCTACCGAATGGCAAAATAGAATGCTAGGAAATAATAATTTATACAACTAATGCATTAGAAGGCTTTAATAGGCAAGTACGTAAGTATACAAAGAATAGAAAAATATATTATTAGTATTTCTAGATAATAAAAAACATTACTGGAAATCATAATTTCCAGTAATATTTATCAACTAAGAAAATTAATTACACATAATTACCTACAGTCTCTAGCTCCTTAAAAATTTATTTATTTGCTAATGTTTCTCCATTCTTTAAGTCTTCTAATATTGCCTCATATTCTTCTTCATTTAAGTTATATCTTCTTAAAGAAATTATACTTAATATTGCTATTATACCTGGAACAATTGAATACATTAAGTGTATCCCTTTTAAAGTTTCTACAGTTTGAGCTACATTAGCTTTATACCCTACAAAAGCTAATACATAACCACATAATGCTCCTCCAATTGCACTAGCAAGCTTAGTTTTAAATATATTTGAAGAGAAAATCATTCCTTCTGATCTTTTTCCTGTTTTCCACTCACCATATTCAACACAATCTGCTACCATAGAAGCCAATGAAATATTAGCAGCTCCTTCAGCTAATCCCATTATTGTATTTATAACTAATAATGTTGGTAAGCTTGAATATGATAATGCAAATATTGACATAAATCCTAAAGCATTAATTCCAATTCCAAATAAAGCTGTAGCTCTTTTTCCTAACTTTTGAGTTATAAAAGGAGTACATAATCCGCCTGCCATTCCTGAAACCATACTTATACCAGTTACTATTGGAATATATACTTCTGCATTAAAATTATATTTTATATAATAAATTGAGAAACCATTTCTTAATGCATATGTTACTTCTAACATTAACATTGATACAAGTAATATTCTTAAAGGTTTGTTTGTTTTAAATAATTCTTTTAATTGTTTAAAGCCTTGTTTTTCTGGCTTTCTATCTGTGTTTATCTCTTTAACACCCCAGACAGTAATCCATGTACATATAGCTGCTGTAATTGAATATATAATTGCTACTAATGTCCAACTTCCAAACTTAGCAACTAAAGGTAACGTAAACATAGAAACTACTAAACTTCCACCAAAAGCAATAGTTCTAGCTGATGTAACAATTTTTGTTCTACCTTGTGACGATTGAGTTATATTAGCTGATAAAGACCAATAAGGTGTATCCATTGCTGTAAAGCATATTCCCCATAATATATATGAAATATATATCCATGCAATTTTACCATTATAACTTAAATTTGGGGATGAAAAACACATTATTGTTGCTATTCCCATAAATATTGGAACAAATAATAAATAAGGTCTACTTTTACCCATTTTAGATTTTGTATTATCTACTATCATTCCCATAATTGGATCAGTTATTGCATCTATTATTCTAGCTATTAAGAATAATGTACCTACTGCTACTGCACCTATTCCAAAGCTATCAGTAAGATAAACCGTTAAGTATGTGCCTATAAATGCACATATAATGTTGTTTCCTAAACTCCCCATTCCAAAAGAAATTAAAGTTTTAATTGGAACTAGATTTTGTGAGTTTTTTTCTCCTTTTTTTACTAAATTTAATTCGCTCATTTTTTCCCACCCTTTTTTCTATTTTACACCTAATATTATAAATATTTATATAAATATTGAAAACGTATTTATGTATCAAAAACATGGTTAAATGTTAGATATTTAAATTATATCTACAGTTTGTTGAAAAACCCCCTGTTTAAAAAACAGAGGGTTTTCCTTTACTAGTTGTGGATAAAATTTAAAATTCATAATATCATTAAAACTACTAATATAATATGAAAATAACAAAGATAGTCTTGTTGCTATCTTTTTTCATATTCTGCACTGGTCTTATGTCAATATTTTGGAC
>NZ_FR886616.1:0-8627 GCF_000436575.1 Clostridium sp. CAG:265 | reverse complement strand
TATTAATAATTCATCTAATGAAGAAAAAAATAGTTACTTAAGCACTATTCATGAATGGATTAAAATTTATAGAAACAACTTTGGTCAAGAACCTGTTGATGTAGAATTAGAATTTGAAGAATTAGTAAATACTTTAGAAAAATCTTTAGCAGAAAAAATAGAATCAGCAACAATTGCTAGATATGCACTATGGATTGAAGAAATAGGAAAAAAATATTTCTTGAAGATAAGAGGCGGTAGCTATGGATATATGCTAAATATGACACAAGAAATATTACTTATGATTACTGCTATATGTATAAAGGAAGATAAAATAACTTTAAAAGATTTATTTAAAGAATACGAAAGAAGAGGGTTATTTTTAGACTCATATTCTCAAGTTGAAGTTATTGATTTATTAGGTAAATTAAATTTAATAGATAAAAAAAGTGATAGTGGGGATGCTCAATATGTCAAATCAATTTTATAAATATTTATCAAATAAGGTAGTGGAGTATTTTGAGTCCAATGAAGTTAAGGCAGGGGAAAGATACTATATACAATTAGATGAAAAAGATCAAGTTGAGAAGTTTTATAATGAATTATCTCAAAGTGAAAATGTAAATAAATTTAGTTATAGACATAAGTTAGGAAGTGAATATAGTACATTTTCTATTAGTCTTAAAGATGATGTAAAAGTTGTTGTGGCATCAACAATAAATGTTACACCAGCATATTTAGTTACAATTAGAAATGCCTCCCAAGAACAGCAAAATGAGTGGGAAAATACAGCTTTATTAATAATTTGTAATGAGCCTAATGATAGTATAAAAAACGGATGCCGTGATATGAAAACAGAGGGTATGCCACTTAATGTTAAATATATCTCTAATAACTTAAATAATGAAATGGAAAAATCACAATTAAGCAAAATTGATAAGGAAATTGTTAAGTTCCATATTAATAATAAATTATCAGATGTATATAACGCATCATTATGGGACTATGAGGAAGTACTATCAATTATAAATAAGAATTCATTAGATAAATCGGATTATAAAGAAATAGGATTGTTTCCAGATAAAGCTTTAGATACTTATTCAAAGTCTAATGTAAAAAGTATTCAAAAGAGACTTAAAGAAAATAATAATTTATATTCAAAAGTAGAAGGTTATCAAGAATATGAAGATAAAGAACAGCAATTGGAAAAGTTATTTGATAGTAAAGGTGTAGAAAAATTAAAAAAAGAGAATTGGAGAGAAACTGATTACGTTGCAGTAAAGCAATCTTTTGAAGATAATTTAAAAAATAAGCCTCTCGGATATGAAGAGAATATGAATAAAACTATTTCTGAAGGAGTTGTGTATTGGGAAAAAGCAAAAGCGGATACTGCATCAGGAAAGAGAAAAAGACATATAATTGTATTTAATAATGGAAAACTTGATTCAATAAAGCTTAAATTTAAATTTACTGAAACGCTATATACGGAATACATTCAGCTAAAAAGTAAGGAGTTTGTTACGGTATCAGGTAAAACGATGACAGTTACTTTACCAGCAGATAAGTATGACTCTTCTTTCTATAGACTTGTATATGAGCATAAGAAACAAGCTAAATCAAAATATGAATTTAATGTTGCAGTTGTGAATATAGAAGAGGATTACTTGAAGTCTATTAAGACAATATATGAAATAAAAACAGGGTCTGGAAATAAAAATAGAATTCAGATTAATAGTGATGGAAGTGAAATTAAGTTTGGAACTTGCAATAATTTGAAAGAAGTTAATGTTGATAATTCAGATGATATTTTAGAGGTAACTGAAAACAGTTCAGTAAGAATTTCAAATATGTCATCTGCATGGGATGATGATTCATTAAGAGTTATATTGAAATCTGATAAAGGTATAGTTCCATTAGAAATCAAAGAACAGAACTTCAGAAGTAGACCTATTCACTCTATAAATTTAATGAATAGAAAGAGAGAAAGGTGCGAAGGGTTTACTTGGGAAAAAAATAAAATAAAACAAGGTACAGATGAGTTTTACTTAGAAGAAAAACTTAAAGAAACCTTTATTAAGGAAAAAAGTATTATTGATAATAAAATATTATATGGAGTACTTGAGATAGATGAAATAGCAAAGAAGGAATTAAAGCTTAGTACTGAATTAACAAATGCTTATCTTAATATTATTGAGTACTACACCAGAAAAAATAATATACCTAGCTTAACATATATAGATGAAGAACTTAGAAATCTTTATGAAGAGTATTTAAATATATTCAATAAAGAAATTGAAGAGATTCAATCAAAAGACATTATCGCTAATGATGAGTTAAAGAGAGATTTATTAAAAATAGGTACTATAAAAAGCGATGATAAGATAATGTTTACTCCATTGTCTCCAATTAATATTGCTTATAGCTTAGAAGTAAATAAGCAATTAAGTAATGATAATGTAGAAACTCATATATTAGAAAGATTAACTCCAAATAGTTTGCTACCATATATTTATGGAGATAAAAATAAATTATATAAACCTATTTATCAAAAAGTAAATATGGAATGGTTAATATATGAAAAAGAAGAGACTGTTTCAGTTGGGGAAACAAATGCATTTGTAGCAAAAGTAGTAAAAGAAAAGTTAAATCAATTTATAAATAATTTTAGTTATTTATTCCCAAAAGGATATAGAGCTCCTATAAAAATTAATATAATTAATATTAAGAATGATAGGGAAGTAGTAAGAGGTGTATTTGATTTTATTAAAAATCAAATTAATAGTGACTCGGAAAATATTATTCCAATTGAAATAAATGTTTATAATGGCAAAGGAATATCTGAATTTGACAGATTTTTTGATATAAATAGCATTGAAAAATTGCAAGAAGAATTTGATATATCATTTAAGTCAAAGAATAATCAATTTGATGAAATTGATATTATGAGAATGGCATTACAAAATATAAGGTATTATAAACATAATGATATAAATTATAAATATGCACATATATCTTTTTATAAAACTGGTGCTAGTGAAGAGGCAGCAGAAGATAATGCTAGCAGTCTTGAAGCAGGAGTATCATTAGGAGGATTATTATCTACGGTAACATCAAATAATAACAATAATGATTATAGAATTGGATTTGGTACAAGAAATTTAGTAGATAATAAAAATGAATTAATTAGAACTGCAATAAACTTAAATGAATTAGCTGTGAACTGCTATAATGGAGGAATAAACCCTTATAGAAAGGATACATCAATAGTAACTAGACCATTAACTTTAGCTGAAGAAGTAAAAGAAAAATTATTTAATTCATCTAATTGGGTAACTTTCATTGAACCAAGTTTTGGATTGGAGTACTTTGAAGAAGATAACAATGATGAATTAGTAGTAATTCATTATAGTGATCAATATACTTCTACAGATCAATATGATACTATTACAGTTACAAATAAATCAGAACAATATAAATATATTATTAAAGAATTTTTAAGTAAAAAGAATATTGAAAATGTAAATGAAGAAAAATTAAATGAAATAATAAAAAGTTTCAATAGTATTAATGGAGAATGGCTACTTAATCTAATTGCTAATAAAAGTGAGTTTGATAGAGAAAAACTTAGTATAATTTCTGCTTTAAAATATGGATTAAGTATATTAAATCATGAAGATATAATATGGGTTCCAATATCTTTAGAAGAGATAATAAGGGTATCTAGTGCAGTTAAATTAAATAAAAGTGAAGGAATATTTTCGCTTAAAAATTTAAAGGAAAAGGGAATGCATAGTGATGATTTAATATTTATTGGTGTTAATATTAAAGATGAAGATAATTTAAAAGTGTATTATTATCCTGTTGAAGTAAAGGTTGGATATAATTTTGCGACTGTAGTTAATAAAGGTTCAAAACAATTAGCTAATACTTATGAATTATTAAGAAATCAATTAACTCAATATAAAATTAATGATAGAAAAGTTTTTAAAAATAAGTTCTTTAGAAATTTCTTTATAAAATTATTTATAACAAATGCTCAAAAATTATGTGTTAACAATATATGGAACGATAAAGAGTTTGATAGAATTACAAGGCTAAAGAAATTATTATTAAATGATGAATATAATGTGTCATTTGAATTAGAAGATATCATAGGTAAAGGTGCTCTAATTTCATTTAAGAAAGATAATACATGGAGAAGTATTAGAAAAGATGAGGATATTCTTTATATTGAGTTAACAGAAGATGATGCTTATTATGGGGTAGCTGAAGGCATTACAGAATTAGATATAAGATTAGGTAATGGAGAATTAGATATACCAACAAATGATTTGTTAAGAAATAAAAACTTAGAAGGATTAAAAGAGACTGAATGGATACAAGATAGTGAAATTGATGAAGAAGTTAATGATGATTGGATAGATGAAATTAATAGTGAAAATGAAGTAATAGATAACTTTCCAGAAGAAAAAGTAGATAATGATTTAGATTTGGAGAAATGTTTAGACAGAGATTTAGAACCAATAGATACTAAGCCAATAATAGAAAAAAATAATGAAAATAAAAATTTCAAAAATGATATGCGAATATTATTAGGAGAAGCAGAAGGATCAACTAAGAAAATATATTGGGAATATGGAAATAAAGGGCTAGCTAATAGACACATGCTTATTACAGGAAAATCTGGAAATGGAAAGACATATTTTATTCAATGCGCTTTAAAAGAGTTAGTTGATAATGGAGTGCCTGCCATAATAATTGATTATACTGATGGGTTTAAATCATCTCAATTGGAACCAGAATTTAAAGAGTACATTGGTGATAGATTGAAGCAATTTATTGTAGCAAGAGATAAATTCCCTTTAAATCCCTTTAAGAAAGGGCAAAAAGAATTAGATGAAGATATTTTCATTGATGAAGATTCAGTTGATGTAGCAGAAAGATTTAAATCAGTTATAGGTGCAGTTTATAAAGAATTAGGTGTTCAACAATTAAATTCTATTTACCAAGCTGTACAGAATGGATTAGATAGATATGATGGAAAGTTAAACTTAAGAACATTTAGGAATGAGTTAGAAGAAGATAAATCTTCATATGCACAAACCGCATTATCTCAATTAAATGTATTATTAGATAAAAATCCATTCGAAGAAAGTAAAGAATTCCAATGGGATGATTTACATAAAGATGGTGGAAAAATATTTATAATTCAATTAACTGGTTATACAAAAGATGTACAAAGAATAATAACAGAAATGATATTATGGGATTTATGGAACTATAAAACACAACATGGAAGTAAGGACAAGCCTTTTGCTGTAATTTTAGATGAAGCTCAAAACTTGAACTTTGGGGATAATTCACCATCAACTAAGATATTAACAGAAGGTAGAAAATTTGGATGGTCAGCATGGTTTTCAACTCAATTTTTAAAAGGTCAGATGGATAAAGCAACCATAAGTAGATTACAAAACTCAGCTCAAAAAATCTATTTTGCACAAACAGAAGAGGAAGCTTCAGTTGTAGCTAATGGATTTGCCAATAGCTCAGAGGAAAGAAAAATATGGACAAAGAAATTAATTAACTTAGAAAAAGGAAATTGTATTTCTTATGGACCAATTAGAGATGATAGTGGAGAAATGATTCTTGCAAAGCCTATTAAAATAAGTATATCATCACTTAATGATAGGATAAAAAAATAATAATATAAAATTCCTACAGATTTTATATATTTAGTATAGATATTTGTAGGAATTTTTTATAAAAATAAGCATGTAAATAAGAAGGAGAAAGTTATGAAGTATAGTAGCAAAGATAAAGAGTCTATTAAAGAATATGCAAGAAAACTACTTAATACAAGCTTAAGAGAGTTTTATGGTGAAAAATTAACCCATAGGTTTGATAATAAAAAAGCAAAAGGGAGACTTGGACAAGTTGTAGAAGAGGAGTTTTTTGGATATAAAGTTAATTCAAATAAAGATGCTGATTTTAAAGAAGCTGGTGTAGAATTAAAAGTTGCTCCTCTTAAATCCATTAAAATAAAAGAAAAATCAGATTTATTAAGAGAACAGAAAGGAATTTCTGCTAAAGAAAGAATTGTATTATCAATAATAGATTATATGGAAGTTGCAAAGGAAACTTGGGATAATAATTCATTAATGAAAAAATGTAAAGAATTATTATTGATGTTCTATTTAAATGAAAAAGATGTAGCCGTAGAAGATTTAAAATTTGAATTAATAAATTTATGGACTCCATCTGATGAAGATATGAAAGTTATTGAAGAAGATTGGAATATAATAGTCAATAAAGTTAAAGAAGGACGAGCTGAAGAGATATCTGAAGGAGATACATTATATTTAGGTGCGTGTACAAAAGGGAGCACAGCTGATAAGAGTAAAAGAAAGCAACCATTTTCTGATGTAGAAGCTCCTCAGAGAGCATTTTGTTTTAAGAGATCTTATGTTGATTCTATAATAGAAGAACTAATGATTAGAGAGACTTATATACAGCAGGAAAAATATAAAAGTGTATCTGATAAAATTAAGGGAGTATCATTTGATCAAGCTGTATTAGACACATTTGAAAGGCTAAAAGGTTTATCACTTAGAGAGATAATTGGAAAATATGATATTAAGAGAGAAAGAAAATCTAAAAGTTTTAATAGACTAGTAATAGATGATATATGTGTGAAAGAGTTTGGTGACAAACTTGAAAATCTATATGAATTCCAAAAGGCAAATATTGAAATTAAGACAATTGTATTAAAAAAAAATAATATGCCTAAAGAATCAATGTCATTTGAACAAATAGATTTTTGTGAAATAGTTAATGAAGAATGGGAAGATTCTAAAATAAGAGATAAGTTTGAGAATAAAAAGCATTTATGGATAGTATTTAAACTTAAGACTAATACGAATAAACTGGCAGATGTATCTTTAGAAGATATAATTCTTGAAAAAGTAATGTTTTGGAATATGCCAATGAGTGATTTGGAAGGAAGCATGAAAAAGGTATGGAAAGACACCGTTGAAAAGATTAAATTAGGTGATTATGACAACTTTATAAAAATAAAAGATGGAGAAATTGCACATATAAGACCAAAAGGTAAGGATAGTTCAGATTTGATGATTACACCTCAAGGAACATATGAAAAGAGAAAATGTTTTTGGTTAAATGCTAAATATATAAAAGAGCAAATAGAAAAAGAAGACTAATGCTAGTCTTCTTTTTCTATAATATCATATAATTTTTCAGCCATAAGTGTTATTAGATTTACAACTAAGGCATTACCCATTGTAAAATATCTAAATGAATGTGTCATTCCAGTATTAGTCCAATTATCTGGGAATCCATTTATTCTTTCACATTCAACTGGAGTAAGAAGTCTAAGTTTTCCAGTAGTTAAATCCTCAACAACATGTGTACTTCTATTTTTACTTCCTTCACTTGTAAGCATTGTTCTTGCAGGTCTATCTATAGGATCAGGGAAAGATAATGCACCTTCTCTAAAAGTATATTTATGGCCAGTTTTTGAAGTTCGCTCAATAGCCTTTGCACCTTTCATATAAGTCCATTTATCTAAATCATCACCAATTAAATAATATTTTTCATCTACTTCTTTTTCTAATATATCTAGTAGAGTAAGTGGCGGATTATGTAGTAATTCACAAGGCGAAGCTTCAATTGTATAAATATTTCCCTCAAAGCATACACCTGTGTTTTTAAAATCAAATTTAAAATTATTAGATGTTTCTAAAATATCCATAGGAAGTTTATATTCTATAGTAGAATGGCTTATATGTAATTCGTCAAAGCCTTCAACTTTGAAAATTGAACTAAAGAATCCTTCATTTTGTAAAATAGATTTTATAGGTTTATCTTTTATAGAGTAGAATTTTGTATCTTTGTGACAAGCAAAAATGAAAGTTCTTCTACGTCTTTGTTGGAAACCATATTCAGCTGCATTGATTACTCTCCATTCAACATAATATCCAAGATTATTTAAACATGATAAAATCACACCAAAATCTCTACCTCTTTGTGATGTAGGAGATTTTAATAGACGATCAACATTTTCAAGTAGAATAAATGGAGGTCTTTTATCTTTTACAATTCTTTCAATTTCCCACCAAAGAACACCTTTTTTTCCTTCAATACCTTTAGCACCTGTACTAGCAACTGAATAGTCTTGACAAGGAAAACCTCCAACTAATACTGAATGTTCAGGAATAACATTAGTAGGGACTTGAGATATATCAGTATTACTATATTCAGTAACACCACCAAATTCATTAAAATGATATTTATAACATTCAAAAGCATGTTGAACTTTTTTACTAGGCTCCCACTGATTAGCAAAAACAGTAGTCCAGTCTTTAGAATTGTTTTCAAAACCTATTCTAAATCCTCCAACACCAGCAAAAAGCTCACAGATAGTTTTTTTCACGCACTCTACCTCCTTTGTACTTATGTAATTATACTATATTAAATTAAATTTGTGAAGATCGAATTATAAAATTTATGAAATATAATATTTTTATTAAATGTATGTGTATGCTTACAATATATAGTTTAATAATCATAAGTATTTATTAAAAAGCTTTTTTTTAAATTTTTCTATATTTAAAAAATAATATATATTGTAA
>NZ_FR886615.1:0-14968 GCF_000436575.1 Clostridium sp. CAG:265 | reverse complement strand
CTTCTTTCGAATTTTTGCTTTGCCATTTGCAAATTCCTCCTTTTTGGAAATAAAATTATATGATTCATACTAATTATTATTATAATTAATATGTTTTCTAATTCATTATTTATATTTTTTAATATTTGTAATATTGACTATTATTATAATCAATATTACAAATAGTTATTACTTAATTAGTTAATTATTTAGCTCTATTACCAGCTATTTGTTCTTGAATGTTCTTTGGAACTTCTTCATAGTGATCAAATACCATTGAATAAACTCCTCTACCTTGAGATCTTGATCTTAAAGTAGTAGCATATCCAAACATTTCAGATAATGGTACGAATGCTCTTATAACTTGAGCTCCATTAACTGCTTCCATTCCTTCCATTCTACCTCTTCTTGAGTTGATATCACCGATAACATCTCCCATGTACTCTTCTGGTACAGTTACTTCAACCTTCATCATTGGTTCAAGTAATACTGGGCTTGCTTTTTGCATAGCATTTTTGAATGCCATAGATCCAGCAATTTTGAATGCCATTTCTGATGAATCGACTTCGTGGTATGAACCGTGAACTAATTTAACTCTGAAGTTAATAACTTCGTATCCAGCGATTATACCATTCTTAGCTGCTTCTTGGATACCAGCATCGATAGCAGGAATGTATTCTTTTGGAATAGCTCCACCAACGATAGCATTTTCAAATACGTATTCACCTTCAGTTGGTTCCATTTCAATAACAGCGTGACCGTATTGACCTTTACCACCTGATTGCTTAGCATATTTAGCTTCAGCTTTAACAGCTGATCTGATAGTTTCTTTGTAAGCAACTTGAGGAGCACCTACGTTACATTCAACTTTGAATTCTCTTTGTAATCTATCAACGATGATATCTAAGTGTAACTCACCCATACCAGCGATGATTGTTTGACCAGTTTCTTGATCTGTCCAAGTCTTGAAAGTTGGATCTTCTTCAGCAAGTTTAGCTAAAGCTAATCCCATCTTTTCTTGACCAGCCTTAGTTTTAGGCTCGATAGCAACTTCGATAACTGGTTCTGGGAATTCCATTGATTCTAATATGATTGGTGCATTTTCATCACATAAAGTGTCACCAGTAGTAGTGTTCTTTAATCCGATGATTGCTCCTAATTCACCTGCTTCTAATGCTTCAACTTCTTCTCTAGTGTTTGAATGCATCTTAACAAGTCTTCCGATTCTTTCTTTCTTACCTTTTGTTGAGTTAAGAACGTAAGAACCACTGTTCATTACACCTGAATAGATTCTTGTAAATGCTAATTTACCAACGAATGGGTCAGTAGCAATCTTGAATGCTAAAGCAGACATTGGTGCATCGTCTGAAGCTGGTCTTGAATCTTCTTCTCCATCTAAGTTTGTTCCAGTTACAGCTGGAATATCTAATGGTGATGGTAAGTAAGCAACAACACCGTTAATCATTTCTTGAACACCTTTGTTCTTGTATGAAGAACCACAAATACATGGTACTATTTCATTAGCTATAGTAGCTTTTCTTAAAGCAGCATGTAATTCTTCTTCTGTTAATTCTTCACCTTCAAGGTATTTTTCCATTAATGTTTCATCAGTTTCAGCGATAGCTTCTATCATAGCCATTCTGTATTCTTCTGCTTGATCAGCTAATTCTGCAGGAATTTCTTCAATTCTTACATCTTTACCTAAATCATCATAAGTAATAATAGCATGGTTTGATATTAAGTCAATCATACCTTTGAATTCTGATTCAGCACCTACTGGTATTTGTATTGGAACTGCATTAGCTTTTAATCTATCTCTTACAGTGTTAACACATCTGAAGAAGTCAGCACCTGTAGCATCCATTTTGTTTACATAAATCATTCTTGGTACTTTGTACTTATCTGCCTGTCTCCAAACAGTTTCAGTTTGAGGTTCAACCCCACTCTTAGCATCAAGAACTGTTACAGCACCGTCAAGAACTCTTAAAGATCTTTCAACTTCTACTGTAAAATCTACGTGTCCTGGAGTATCTATTATGTTTAATTCGTGTCCATTCCACATACAAGTTGTTGCTGCAGAAGTAATTGTTATACCTCTTTCTTGTTCTTGAACCATCCAGTCCATAGTCGCAGCACCTTCGTGTACTTCACCTATTTTATGGCTTCTACCAGTGTAGAATAATATACGCTCAGTTGTTGTTGTTTTACCAGCATCAATGTGAGCCATGATTCCGAAGTTACGGAATTTGTCTAATGGATATTTTCTAGCCATTGTATATCCTCCTCTCAATGAGTAATTTTATATTCGACAAAACTGCTTTGGCATAAGCCAAAACAGTTTCAGTTTATTAGTATCTGTAGTGAGCGAATGCTTTATTAGCTTCTGCCATTTTGTGAGTGTCTTCTCTCTTCTTAACAGCAGCTCCAGTATTGTTAGCTGCATCTAATAATTCTCCAGCTAATCTTTCAGCCATAACTTTTTCGCCTCTTTTTCTAGCAGCTGCTAGTATCCATCTTAAACCTAAAGTTTGTCTTCTCTCTGGTCTAACTTCTATTGGAACTTGGTAGTTAGCACCACCTATTCTTCTAGCTTTTACTTCTAATAAAGGCATAACATTGTTTAAAGCTTCTTCGAATACTTCTAAAGCATCTCTGCCTGTTTTTTGCGCCATTATTTCAAACGCATCGTAGCATATTTTTTGAGCTACTCCTTTTTTACCATCTTCCATAACATTGTTTATTAACTTAGTAACAACCTTTGAGTTATACATTGGATCTGGTAATACATCTCTTTTAGCGATAAATCCTTTTCTTGGCACTTTTCTTCCCTCCTTAATCACTTTTTACTTTTAAGTCATCGGTACTCGGCAACACTTTACATTTGCCGCAAAGTGCTTCGCTTCTTACATCTATATAAATCTAATTAAATTTCTTTAAATCTATGTAAATGCCGAAGATAAGCACTATCTTAGTTTAAGAAACTATTTTTGTTTTGGTCTCTTAGCACCGTATTTAGATCTTCCTTGCATTCTGTTAGCTACACCAGCACAGTCAAGTGCCCCTCTTACGATGTGGTATCTAACCCCAGGAAGGTCCTTAACTCTACCACCTCTTATAAGAACAACGCTGTGCTCTTGTAAGTTGTGTCCTACACCACCGATATATGCAGTAACTTCGAATCCATTTGTAAGTCTTACTCTGGCAACTTTTCTTAAAGCTGAGTTAGGCTTCTTTGGAGTAGTAGTCTTAACAACTGTACAAACTCCTCTTCTTTGTGGACATTCATTTAATGCTGGTGCTGTTGATTTGTTAGCAGCAGATTTTCTTCCTTTTCTAACTAATTGGCTTATAGTTGGCATTTTTTCACCTCCTGAAATTTATTTATCTATATAAATAAGATAAACACAAATTTATTTTTCTATGATTAATGTTGCTGCACTTCTAACTTCAATACCGCTCATCAATCCTAGTTCCTTCATTGTAGAAACTTCTACAATTTTTATGTTTTCTTTTTCCGCTAGCTCTATCAAAGGTGATATCAATCTAGCGTCTGCATCATTAGCTACATATAAAACCTTGCCTTTGCCAAGTTTTATAAATTTTAGACATTGTTTTATTCCAATAACTTTCTTTTCTACAATCTTGTCTAACATGAATCCCCCTCCTAATCTTAGTTCAGGGAGGCATGCTTCAACAAGTTTGCCTCCATGAATCATGTAGACAATCATATTGTAGTGTAGCTTTATAAATCACACAATTGGTATTTTATCATTTAAGCATACACATGTCAATAAAATTGCACTGTATTATTCTATAGTATTTGTAATTTCGACTTCTTCCTCATCGCCTTTTACATCTACATTTAATGATCTATATTTCATCATACCTGTACCAGCTGGAATTAACTTACCTATAATAACATTTTCTTTCAATCCAACTAGTGGGTCTATCTTACCTTTAATAGCTGCTTCTGTAAGAACTCTAGTAGTTTCTTGGAATGATGCTGCTGATAAGAAACTATCAGTTGCAAGTGCAGCCTTAGTGATACCTAATAATGCGATTTCACCTTGTGCTTCTTCTCCACCAAACTCTCTAACTCTAGCATTTTCAGCATTGTAATCGAACATATCTATCATAGTTCCTGGTAATAATTCAGTATCTCCTGGTTCGCTTACTTTAACCTTTCTAGTCATTTGTCTAACAACAACTTCTAAGTGCTTATCGTTGATATCAACCCCTTGAAGTCTGTAAACTTTTTGTACTTCTGAAAGTAAGTATTCTCTAGCACCATCAACACCTTTAATAGCCATAATATCATGTGGATTTACTGAACCTTCAGTAATAACATCCCCAGCTTCTATTATGTCATCGTTAGTTACTTTTAATCTTGATCCAAATGGAATTTCATAACTACGTTCTTCGCCTTCAGCTGTCATTACGTGTACCGTTCTCTTCTTCTTAGTTTCTTCAACTCTTACAGTACCACTAACTTCTGAAACTATAGCAAGCCCCTTTGGTTTTCTAGCTTCAAATAATTCTTCAACTCTAGGAAGACCTTGAGTGATATCGGCACCGGCAACCCCACCTGTATGGAATGTTCTCATTGTAAGCTGAGTACCAGGTTCACCGATTGATTGTGCAGCTATTATACCAACAGCTTCACCAATATTTATTTTTTGTGCTGTTGCTAAGTTCATACCATAACATTTAGCACAAACACCTATTTTACTGTTACATGTGAATACAGATCTTATTCTAACTTCTTTAACGCCTGAATCAGCTATCTTATCAGCCATGTGAGATTCAATAAATGTATCTCTTGGTAATAATAATTCACCTGTTTCTGGGTGGAAGATATCTTCAGCTGTATATCTACCATATAATCTTTCAGCTAATCCTTCGATTACTTCGTTTCCTTCTTTAATTTCAGAAACTAATAATCCTTCTTCAGTTCCACAATCTATTTCTCTTACGATAACATCTTGTGATACGTCAACAAGTCTTCTAGTTAAGTAACCTGAATCGGCTGTCTTAAGTGCTGTATCGGCATTACCCTTTCTCGCACCGTGTGTTGATAAGAAGTATTCAAGTACGTCAAGACCTTCTCTGAATGATGCCTTGATTGGTAACTCGATAATCTTACCTGATGGAGCAGCCATAAGCCCTCTCATCCCTGCTAATTGTTTGATTTGTGCCTTAGAACCTCTGGCTCCTGAATCAGCCATCATGAATATTGGATTAAACTTATCCATACTATCCATAAGTGCGTTGGCTACATCTTCAGTTGTCTTAGTCCAAGTAGCAATAACTCTCTCATATCTTTCATCATCAGATATGAATCCTCTTTTGTACATCTTTTCTATCTTATCTACAGTTGCTTCTGCTTCAGCTAGTAAAGTGTACTTAGCTTCTGGAACGACCATATCAGACGCTGCTACTGTAATAGCACCAATTGATGAATAGTGGTATCCTAAAGCTTTTATGTTATCTAACATTATTGATGTGTTAGTTGGACCGTGCTTAATATAACACTTATCAATAAGTTTTCCTAATGTCTTCTTAGTAATTAAGAAATCAACTTCAAGATTAAACATAGTTTCTGGATTTTCTCTATCAACATATCCTAAATCTTGTGGAATTGATTCATTGAACATTATCTTACCTACAGTAGTCTTAATTATTCCATGTTTCATTTCACCATTAACTTCTCTAAACATTCTTACATTGATTAATGCGTGAATATCTATAGCTTTAACGTTGTATGCCATTATAGCTTCGTCTACTGATGCAAAATAACTTCCTTCACCTTTACATCCTTCTTTATCCATTGTTAAATAGTATGAACCAAGAACCATATCTTGTGTAGGAACACAAACTGGCTTACCATCAGATGGTTTCATGATATTTCCAGCTGCAAGCATTAAGAATCTTGCTTCTGCTTGAGCTTCTACTGATAATGGAACGTGAACCGCCATTTGGTCACCATCGAAGTCAGCATTGTATGCTGTACATACTAATGGGTGAAGCTTGATTGCTCTACCTTCAACTAATACAGGTTGGAATGCTTGAATACCAAGTCTGTGTAGAGTAGGAGCACGGTTAAGTAATACTGGATGATCAGTAATAACTTCTTCAAGTATATCCCATACTTGATTGTTTACTCTTTCTACCATTCTCTTAGCACTCTTAATATTGTGAGCTATTCCATCTTCAACTAGTTTCTTCATTACGAAAGGCTTGAATAATTCTAAAGCCATTTCTTTTGGTAAACCACATTGGTACATTTTTAATTCAGGTCCAACAACGATAACTGATCTTCCTGAATAGTCAACTCTCTTACCAAGTAAGTTTTGTCTAAATCTACCTTGCTTACCTTTAAGCATATCTGATAATGATTTAAGGGCTCTGTTTCCAGGACCTGTTACTGGTCTTCCCCTTCTACCGTTATCTATAAGAGCATCAACAGCTTCTTGAAGCATTCTCTTTTCATTTCTAACGATTATATCAGGAGCTCCTAAATCTAAAAGCTTCTTTAATCTGTTATTTCTGTTGATAACTCTTCTATATAAGTCATTTAAATCAGATGTTGCAAATCTTCCACCATCTAATTGAACCATTGGTCTTAAGTCTGGTGGTATTACAGGAATTACGTTTATAACCATCCATCTTGGATCATTTCCTGATTTTCTGAAAGATTCTACTACTTCTAATCTTCTGATAACTCTTATTTTCTTTTGTCCGCTGCTAGTTTTTAGCTCTTCTTTTAATTCTTTTGATTGAGATTCTAAGTCTATTTCACCTAGTAACTCTTGAACAGCTTCAGCACCCATTCCAGCTACAAAGCTTTCTTCACCAAACTTATCTACTGCTTCTCTATATTCTTTTTCGCTTAAAAGCTGTTTCTTTAATAAAGAAGTTTCCTTTGGATCAATAACTACATAAGAAGCAAAATAAAGTATCTTTTCAAGTGCTCTTGGTGACATATCTAAAAGTAATCCCATTCTAGATGGAATACCTTTGAAGTACCAAATGTGAGAAACGGGAGCAGCAAGCTCTATGTGCCCCATTCTTTCTCTTCTTACCTTAGCTTTAGTAACTTCAACACCACATCTATCACAAACAATACCTTTGTATCTTACTCTCTTATATTTACCACAATGACACTCCCAGTCTTTCATAGGTCCAAAAATTCTTTCACAGAATAGACCATCTCTTTCAGGCTTAAGTGTTCTATAGTTAATTGTTTCAGGTTTTTTAACTTCACCTCTTGACCATTCTCTTATCTGATCTGGGGAAGCTAATCCTATTTGTATAGCATCAAAATTGTTTAATTCAAACAAGGGTATATCCTCCCTTCAATATTAGTGTTCATCGTTGACAAAATCGTCTAAATCTAACTCTTCATGGAACCCATCTAATGTAAATGCATCTAAATCTATATCTTCTTCAACATCTATGTCAGCATCTACTTCATTGTTATCATTAGCTGAAATATAACTATCATCTGCAACAGATTGTGTATTTCCTAAATCTTCAGTTCCCTCTATGTTAACTTCTAAATCTTCTATATCATCTTCGCTAAATTCTTTTAATTTAACTTCTTCGTTATTATCATTTAATACTTTAACATCTAAGCATAAAGCTTGTAATTCTTTAATAAGAACCTTAAATGATTCTGGTACTCCTGGTTCAGGGATGTTTTCTCCCTTAACAATAGCTTCATATGTCTTAACTCTTCCTACAACATCATCTGATTTAACAGTTAATATTTCTTGTAATGTATGAGCAGCACCATATGCTTCTAAAGCCCAAACTTCCATTTCCCCAAATCTTTGACCACCAAATTGTGCCTTACCTCCTAATGGTTGTTGTGTAACAAGTGAGTAAGGTCCTGTTGATCTTGCGTGGATCTTATCATCAACTAAATGGGCAAGCTTTAAGATATACATTATACCTACCGTTACTTCATTATCAAATGGTTCACCTGTTCTACCATCGTATAGTACAGTCTTTCCATTTGCATTATATCCAGCTTCTTCTAAATATTTTTCAATATCTTTTTCTGTAGCACCATCAAATACAGGAGTAGCTATGTGCCATCCTAATTTGCTTGAAGCCCATCCTAAGTGAACTTCTAATACCTGCCCGATATTCATACGTGATGGAACCCCTAATGGATTTAAACAAATTTGTAATGGTCTACCATCTGGTAAGAATGGCATATCTTCTTCTGGTAATACTCTTGAGATAACCCCTTTATTACCGTGACGTCCAGCCATCTTATCCCCAACAGAAATTTTTCTCTTTTGAGCGATATAACATCTAACAAGTTCATTAACTCCTGGATTTAATTCATCACCGTTTTCTCTAGTGAATATCTTAACATCAACTATGATACCAGCTTCACCATGTGGTACTCTTAATGATGTATCTCTTACTTCTCTAGCTTTTTCACCGAAAATAGCTCTTAATAATCTTTCTTCAGCTGTTAATTCAGTTTCTCCCTTAGGTGTTACTTTACCAACTAGGATATCCCCTGATCTAACTTCAGCACCAATTCTGATTATACCTCTATCATCAATGTTTTTAAGAGCATCTTCACTTACGTTTGGTATGTCTCTTGTTATTTCTTCTGGTCCTAACTTAGTATCTCTAGCTTCACATTCATACTCTTCAATGTGGATTGAAGTAAATACGTCTTCTCTAACTAATTCTTCTGAAATTAGCATCGCATCTTCGTAGTTATAACCTTCCCAAGTTATGAATCCCATTCTGATGTTTTTACCTAATGCTATTTCTCCTAAATCTGTAGCTGGACCATCTGCTAATACTTGGTTCTTAAATACCATTTCTCCCTTATCAACTAAAGGTCTTTGGTTTATACAAGTACCTGGGTTACTTCTCTTAAATTTAAGTAATTTATAAGTATCAATTCCACCGTCTGCATCTCTCTTGATTCTGATTTCATCAGCACTTACATAAACAACTGTACCTGAGTTTTTAGCCTTAGGTAAAACTCCTGAATCAGCAGCTGCTCTATACTCAATTCCTGTACCAACGATAGGTGCTTGTGGCTTTAATAATGGAACCGCTTGACGTTGCATGTTGGCTCCCATCAGTGCTCTAGAAGCATCATCGTTCTCTAAGAATGGAATCATTGCTGTTGCAACAGAAACTATTTGTCTTGGAGATACGTCGATTAAATCTACTTGTGATGCATTAACTACTAATGTATCATCTTTATGTCTTACAGTTACTCTACTTTCAACAAACTTATTATCAGGTCCAATCGATTCCTTAGCTTGTGCTATTAAGTATAAATCTTCTTCATCAGCTGTGAAGTATCTTATTTCATCTGTAACCGTTCCAGTTTCTTTATCTACAATTCTATATGGAGTTTCAATAAATCCATATTCATTAACCTTAGCATAAGTTGCTAATGAGTTAATAAGACCTATATTTGGTCCTTCAGGAGTTTCTATTGGACACATTCTACCATAATGAGAATGATGAACGTCTCTTACTTCAAACCCAGCTCTTTCTCTTGAAAGTCCTCCTGGTCCTAAAGCTGATAATCTTCTCTTGTGAGTTAATTCTGATAATGGATTTGTTTGATCCATGAATTGTGATAATTGTGAGCTACCAAAGAATTCTTTTATAGCAGCTGCAACTGGTCTTATATTGATTAGCATTTGTGGTGTAATAGCTTCTTGGTCTTGAATAGTCATTCTTTCCTTAACTACTCTTTCCATTCTTGATAAACCAATTCTAAATTGGTTTTGAAGTAATTCACCAACAGATCTTAATCTTCTATTTCCTAAATGATCAATATCATCTGTATAACCTATACCATAAGCTAAACCTATTTCGTAACTAATTGTTGCGAAAATATCGTCTCTAACTATATGTTTTGGTATTAATCTAGTGATATTTTTCTTTATTTCTTCCTTAATTGTAGCTTCATCATCATAATTGTCTAATATTTCCATTAGAGTTAGATAATGAACAGCCTCTCTTATATTTAAATCACTTATATCAAATGGTACAACCTTATTGATATCTACAAAGTAGTTACCAATTACTCTAACTACTCTATCTTCAACTAATACATCTACGGAATTTATTCCAGCACATTGTATTGCTTCAGCCATTTCTCTGCTAATTTTTTCACCTTGTTCAACCATTACTTCTCCAGTTGAAGGGTTAATAATGTCAACAGCAGCGATTTGATTTATTAATCTTAAATTAATAGCTAACTTTCTATTAAATTTATATCTACCTACTCTAGATAAGTCATATCTTTTAGCATCAAAGAATAATGAATCAATTAAAGATACAGCGCTATCCACAGTTGGTGGTTCACCTGGTCTTAATCTCTTATATATTTCTAATAATGCTTCTTCTCTAGTTTTAGTATTATCTTTTTCAATTGTAGCCTTAAATCTTTCTTCTTCACCAAAGTACTCAAGTAACTCTTGGTCGCTTCCATAACCCATAGCTCTTGCTAAAATACTTATAGGTAACTTTCTTGTCTTATCTATTCTTACATAGATAACATCATTTGAATCGGTTTCGTACTCTAACCAAGCACCTCTATTAGGTATTACAGTTGAAGCAAATAATTTCTTACCACTCTTATCAATTGTGTTGCTGTAATAAACACCTGGTGATCTAACTAACTGGCTTACAACAACTCTCTCAGCCCCGTTAATTATGAAAGTACCTTGCTCAGTCATTAATGGGAAATCTCCCATAAATACTTCTTGTTCTTTTATTTCTCCAGTATCATTGTTAGTTAGTCTAACTGATACTTTTAGTGGTGCCGCATAAGTAGAATCTCTCTCTTTACACTCTTCCACTGAGTATTTAATATTATCCATATCTAGTTTGTAGTCTACAAACTCAAGTACAAGATTTCCAGTAAAATTTGATATAGGATTTATATCATCAAATACTTCAAGTAATCCTTCTTTAAGGAACCACTCATACGAATCTAATTGTACTTCAATTAAATTTGGCATTTCGGTTACATCTTTAACCTTAGCAAAACTCATTCTTGTTCTTTTTCCGACTTGGACAGGATGTACCATGAATCTTCACCCCTTGTATAAAAGTAAAATAACCAAAAGCATAATTTCCCTAAGGACTTTTGCTTTCGGAGAGCATCACGTTCTAGTATAACCAACCATTAGTTAATTATACCTATTTTCTTAAGAATATATAATATCCCATATTGAATAGTACATTTGATAATAGTATCATAACCTTAATCATTTGTCAATATTCACTTTTTCTTTTTTCTTTCATTTTTCTACCGTTACATATAAAGGCAAGAAAAAAGGTGCTATAAAGCACCTTTTATATATAATTTCTAAAGAAATTATTTAACTTCTACTTCAGCTCCAACTTCAGCTAATTTAGCTTTCATGTCTTCAGCTTCTTCTTTAGAAACAGCTTCCTTTAATGTCTTAGGAGCTCCATCAACTATTTCCTTAGCTTCTTTTAATCCTAATCCAGTTAATTCTCTAACAACTTTGATTACTTTAATCTTGTTAGCACCAGCGTTAGCTAATACTACGTCGAATTCTGTTTTTTCTTCTGCTGCAGCACCTGCAACAGCTCCACCTACAACAGCAACTGGAGCAGCAGCGCTAACACCAAATTCCTCTTCGCAAGCAGTTACTAATTCGTTTAATTCTAAAACTGTCATTTCTTTTATAGCTTGAATGATATCTTCTCTTGTCATTTTAATTGCACCTCCAAAAATTTTAAAAAACAATGTGTCTTATATCAGTTTATTATTCAGCTGATTCTGATTCTTTTTTATCTTTAATTGCATTAATTAAATATGCAAAGTTTGATAATGGAGCTTTGAAGCTTCCAAGAAGTTTTGCAATAAGCACTTCTTTTGATGGGATAGTTGCAAGTTTTTCAACTCCAGTCTTGTCATAAACAATACCGTCAACAATACCAGCTTTTAACTCTAATTTCTTGTGATCTTTAGCGAAGTTATTTAATACTCTTGCTGGAGCAGTAGCATCTTCGTATCCGAATGCTATTGAAACTGGCCCTTCTAAGTATTGAACTACATCACCTAATCCTAATTCGTTAGCAGCTCTTGTTACTAAAGAGTTTTTGTAAACTTTGTATTCAACACCAGCTTCTCTTAAACTCTTTCTTAGCATCGTATCTTCTTCAACTGATAAACCTTGGTAATCAGCTAAAACAACACCTTGAGCTTTTTCTAACTTTTCTTTGATTTCAAGAACTTTAGCTTCTTTAATTTGTCTGTTCTTCTTTATCACTGTGTGTCCACCTCCTCACAGTTTAAAAACTGTTTTCTTAATAAGAAAGGTCTTCCTTGTAGACGCAGGAAGACCCAATATATAATCGGAACTCCTCGGTAGGTAACTATTACGTCTTGCGACACCCACTGTCTACGGAAGTTATATTCTTTTTTTCAACAAAATTTATTATAATATAGACTTTTTTTTATGTCAATACTAATCTAAAACTTTTGTTGGGTTAATTTTAGCTCCAGGACCCATTGTGCTTGAAACAGATACAGATTTGATGTATTGTCCCTTAGCAGCAGCTGGTTTAGCTTTTACTAAAGCATCCATTAAAGTCTTGAAGTTATCTTGTAATTTTTCTGCACCGAAAGATTTCTTTCCGATTGGGCAGTGAACGATAGCAGTTTTATCAACTCTGTATTCAACCTTACCAGCTTTAATATCAGCTATAGCTTTAGCTACATCAAATGTAACTGTTCCTGATTTAGGGTTTGGCATTAATCCCTTAGGTCCTAATACTCTACCTAATCTACCAACAACACCCATCATATCTGGAGTTGCAACAACTACATCGTAGTCAAACCAGTTTTCACCTTGGATCTTTTGAACTAATTCATCAGCTCCAACGAAATCTGCTCCTGCTTCTTGAGCTTCTTTAGCTTTATCACCTTTAGCGAATACTAAAACTTTTACTGATCTACCAGTTCCATGTGGAAGAACTACTGCTCCTCTTACTTGTTGATCAGCATGTCTTGGGTCTACCCCTAATCTTACGTGTAATTCGATTGTTTCATCGAATTTTGCTTTAGCAGTTTTAACAGCTAAATCTAAAGCTTCAGCTGGTGTATATAAAACGCTTTTGTCAACTAATTTTGAACTTTCAACATATTTCTTTCCCATTGTTATGCCTCCTTTGTGGTTTTAGCGGTTTTTACCTCCCACTATTTAAAAACTTAGAATTACTCAGTTATAGTAACACCCATACTCTTAGCTGTTCCTTCGATCATGCTCATAGCAGTTTCGATTGATGCAGCATTTAAATCAGGCATTTTTAATTCAGCAATTTTTCTAACTTGCTCTTTTGTTAAGCTACCAACTTTAGTTCTGTTTGGTACTCCTGAACCGCTTTCTAATCCTAATTCTTTTTTAATTAAAACTGCAGCTGGTGGAGTTTTTAATATAAAGCTGAATGATCTATCTTGATATACTGTAATTACTACTGGTATTATTAATCCAGCTTGGTTAGCAGTTTTTGCGTTGAATTCCTTACAGAATCCCATGATGTTAACACCGTGTTGTCCTAATGCTGGCCCAACTGGTGGTGCTGGTGTTGCCTTTCCTGCAGGAAGTTGTAATTTTATCATTCCTGTTACTTTCTTAGCCATTTACTATTCCTCCCTATAATGTGGTAATACGGACTTTTTGCCCTCCCACTTAATTAAACATTAGTTTTTATTAAACTAATTTTTCTACTTGGTTAAAATCTAATTCGGCTAAAGTTTCTCTGCCGAACATGTCGATTAAAGCTTTCATCTTGTGCTTTTCTAGATTGATTTCCTGGATAATAGCCACGAATCCTTTTAAAGGTCCAGAGATAACTTCAACACTCTCCCCTACTTCTAAATCAATTTCTATAGCACTTTCTGAAATGCCCATAGATTCAACTTCTTCATCAGTAAGCGGAACTGGTTTAGATCCTGGTCCAACAAATCCTGTAACTCCTCTTGTATTTCTAACAACGTACCAAGACTCATCTGTCATGAACATTCTTACAAGAACATACCCTGGAAATTTCTTTTTTAAAGAAACTTTTTGTTTACCATCTTTTTCTTCGATAACTTCTTCCATTGGAACTTGTATATCTAAAAGTAAAGATTCAAGGTTTCTATTTTCTACAGTTTTTTCAAGATTAGCTTTAACCTTATTCTCATAACCTGAGTATGTATGTACTACATACCATCTTGCTCTTTCACTCATATTTACTCTAGATGAGAAACTCACCTAAACCTCCTTTATTACAAATTAAAAATAAACTTAAAGAGGTTTGTAAAAATTAAATCTAACCCGCCAACTAATATTAAATATATTAGCACGACTACTCCTACAGCAATTAATGCTTTTTTAGTATCATCTTTTGAAGGCCAAGTTATCCTCTTAACTTCTGCTTTCATCTCTTTAAAGAATTTAAAGTGATTATTCTTTTCAGAAGCCTTACTTTTTATATTTACATTTTCTTTAACAGCCATCACTTCACATCCTTAAAACTATTGTGAATATGTGTCATTTTTAAACAAGCTAATTAAAATTATTTTGTTTCTTTGTGATTAGTATGTGTCTTACAGAATCTGCAATACTTCTTCATTTCCATTCTGTCTGGATTGTTTTTCTTGTTTTTCATTGTGTTGTAGTTTCTTTGCTTACACTCTGTGCATGCTAATGTTATTTTAACTCTCACAGTCTGCACCTCCAGTTATTAATTAATATATTAAGTCTGTATGCTATTGTGCTATTCATATTCATTAATTACTTAAACACTCTAACATAAAGGCTTTATTATGTCAATAATATTAGCTTTCTAAAGGACTAGGTAATGAAACCCAGTCCTTTTCCAATATTACTTAATATCATTATATTATATTAAACATTTTTTATGTTAAAGTAGGAATTATCCTAAAACTTTAGTAACAACTCCTGAA
>NZ_FR886614.1:0-1756 GCF_000436575.1 Clostridium sp. CAG:265 | reverse complement strand
GATAGTGTAAAGTTTCGTATGAAAAAATAGCATAGGGCTAATTTGGCATAATAATAGAAAAATAACTTTGAAATATCAATTAAAATTCGAAAATTGAATATGACAAAAAGACCTTCGGTATCGGAGGCAAAAATTAAATCAATATTTAATTTTATAGTTTATCAAGAAGTTTTAGATTCTTGCATATTTAATATGGTTTGTTGACCGAGATTGATAAGAATTTGCCATTTTGCTGGCATGTTATCAGCGATATTTAAAGCATCCAATTCATTTAAAGGACGATGATAGTTATATGGGTGAGGTCTTAAAAAGTTATAATAAGCAACCCAAAGAGAGAATCCATAAAGAGCACCTTCATCACTTCCATAGCCACAAGTAACTCTATAGGAAGATTTGAAGGTACGATTTAGACGCTCTACTACTTGCTTAACCCAACGGAATTCTTCAGATACTAGATCTTCATTAGTAAGGCCAATAACTTGAGTTAGATTAAATTCTTTATTTTCTTCTAATTCAAATTGTTGCTTCGCTAACGGGTAAGCGCTATAACCATCGGCAACGAAGTTCAAAGCTTTTCCTGGAAATTTTTTGAACTTATCAAAAGCCATACGCATTGCTAATATACAAGGACCTGTAGCTCTTGTATCAGATACTTGATAACCTAGAATAGACTTTTTACAAGCATCCATTACAATCCAAACATAATGCTTAATTCCTTTAACTTTTATATAAGTTTCATCGGCAGAAAGTATTTTAGATGGTTTGTAATTAAATGTATCAACAAATGGTTTAATGACAGCGGCTGCTGTTAAAGCATAATTAGCAACAGTTCTATGTGATATTTTTATTCCATGAACTTCTTCTAAAACATGTGCAGTTTGTCTTGTAGACATTTTACAATTAACGTGATAAGTAAGGCATAATCCCATTATATGAGGATTAAACTTTTTAAAACTAAATCCTGTAGCATGTTTTGAAATTGGATATAAATCCATCTTAAAGAAGTTAATATTGAATTCACGGTATATATAGTGAAGCTTGTATTTATATTTATGGGCAGGATCAAGATCCTTAGGAAGTTTCTTAATGTTTCTTTGATAATATGAGCATTTAGAATTATTACATTTATGTATTTTAAACTGCTTACGCTGCTTTTGCTCAGTAAGGGTAGCACCACAGTAAGGACAAATAAATACTAATGGTTTAGTAGCATAATTAGCTTCTTTAAATGTAAGTTGACAAACTTTACACTTAAACTGACCTTTATTGCCATTGTTATCGTAAATATATTCATGAGGTGCACCACATTTAGGACATTTAGTTTTTTTAGGAATAGACTTACCGTTCCGTCTTTGGACGGGTTTTAAGGTCTTGTTATATTTATGTTTGTAATAAGCTAAAAGTAATTTATAATCTACCTTTTCAAATTTAAGTATTGTAGGTAGTCTATCTACTTTGAACTTTTGATATTCAGGGCTATTTGAATCATCAAATATCATTTGTTTTAGTGGTATGTGTTGTGAAATAAATAAAAGTAATTCACCGATAATGGTAATTAAATATTGATTATATATAAGTAAATAAGTTATAATTGAATCCATGATAACGACAACCTTTCATTGTTGATTTTGTTTGGTCAGAGATTCAATTTTAACATGAAATTAGGGGGTCGTTGTTTTTTTTATGCAAAAAACTTTCGAAACCTTGATATATAAAGATTTTAAAATAAAAATAGTGTAAAAAACTTTACACTAAC